>DATLVQ010000223.1:0-2767 GCA_035577325.1 Bryobacteraceae bacterium
CGTTCCTGGTTCAACTCGCGCACGGCGCGCAGAGTGGCGTCCTGCGTATCGCGCGTCACGCCGGGAGGATTCGAAAGATACAGAATCGGATCGCCCGAGTTGCGGAATGGCACGCCTTGATAAGTGGAGGGCAGGAACCCGCAGGAGAAATTGCTTTCGCCGCCGCTCGTGCCCACGCCGGAGCTCATCACCACGAATCCGGGCAGATTTTCGGATTCGCTGCCCAGGCCGTAAGTCACCCAGGCCCCCATCGTCGGGCGTCCGAACTGCGTGGTGCCGCTCATCAGCAGCAATTGCCCCGGGTGATGATTGAACGCATCGGTGTTCATCGAGCGGATCAAACAGATATCGTCGGCGCAAGACGCGGTGTGCGGAATGTAATCCGAATATTCCGCGCCACATTGGCCGTATGGTTTGAACACGCGCGGGCTGCCCAGCACGGCGGCGCTCGGCTTGATGAACGCCAGATGCACCTGTTTCGTCATGGATTCGGGCAGTGGCTTGCCCTGCCATTTCTGCAGCTCGGGCTTGGGATCGAACAGGTCCATCTGGCTGGGCGCGCCCTCCATGAACATGAAGATGACGCTCTTGGCTTTAGGCGCGAAATGCGGCGGCTTGGGTGCCAGTGGATCGGTGCGCTTCGTCGAAGCGCCCAGCATTTGCGCCAGCGCGATCATACCCAGACCTCCGGCGCCAGTGCGTAGAAAATCCCGGCGCGCCTGAATCCGCTGGAACGTTTCGAACGTCATGCTTTACTCCCGTGATATAAACTCATCCAGATTCATAAGGACTCGGCTCAGCCCAACCCATGCGGCCATGTCAAGGCGGCTCATGCCGTCCGGCACATATGGCGCCACCAGGGCCATCGACTTCTCGTCTTTTTCGAACAGCGCCTTCTGCTCGCCGAAATATTTCGTCAGATCCGCCAGCTCATGCGCGTTCGGCCTCCGCGAAAGCGCCAGCTCGAAGGCATATGAGAGCCGATCATGGAAATCGGCAGGCGCCTCGCGCAACGTCCGCACGGCCAAGCCCTGGGCGGCTTCGAAAAATGCCGGATCGTTAAGCAGGTTCAGTGCCTGTAACGGCGTGTTAGAGCGCCGGCGCCGGGTGCACGAAAGCCGCGAATCGGGCGCATCGAAATTTACCAGCTCCGGATACGGTGACGTGCGCTGGAAATGGATATAGAGCCCGCGCCGGTACCGGTCCGCGCCCTGGCTCTCTTTCCACTTCAAGCCGCCGCCGTAAGTGATTTCTGAAACACCAGCCGGCTGTGGCGGCCGGATGCCCGGGCCGCCAATCGCCGGATCGAGCAGTCCGCTCGCGCTCAACGCTTCATCGCGAATCAATTCCGCCGAAAGCCGCACGCGCGATTGCCGCGCCAGCAACACATTATCCGGATCCTTGGCCTCCAGGTCCTGGCGCGTCTTCGACGATTGCCGGTAAGTAGCCGAAGTCACGATCAGCCGGTCCATCGCCTTCATGCTCCAGTCGCGGTCCACGAACTCGCTCGCGAGCCAGTCCAGCAACTCCGGATGCGAGGGCTTCTCGCCCTGCGCGCCGAAATCCTCCGACGTGCGCACCAGGCCGCGCCCGAACAGCTCCTGCCAGATGCGGTTCACCATGACGCGCGCGGTCAGCGGATTTTCAGGCGACACAATCCAGCGGGCCAGCGCCAAGCGTGGTGGCGTATTGCCGGCGTTCAGCGGAGGCAGAACGGCGAGCGTCCCGGGCGTGACTTTGTCTCCCGGCACGCGAAAGTCCCCGCCTGTGGCGATGTGCGTTTCCGGCGGATTTGTCATCTCCTCCATGATCGGCGCCTGCGCGTATGGCGGTAAAGTGGCCTCGAGCGCCTCCAGCTTTTCCCGCGCTTCATTGAGCTTGTCCTTGGCGGCCTTGTCTTTATCGATGTCCGGCGTCTGGCCGCGCATCACGAAATAATCGACGAAGCTGTCTTGCAGGCGCTTACTGCGGTGGGCGGCGTCCGAGTTGATGATTTTCTGCCAGTAGTCGTATCCGGCGCGAAACTCAGTCATGGCGAAATCCCACTCAACGTCCTTACCGGCGTGAACGTGCGCCTCGCGCAGTTTGGTTTCCCAGGCGGCGGCCATCTCCGGGATGTGATACTGATTCAGCAGTTCATCCCGCTTGCGTTGATACTCGGGCAGCGCGCGCAGATACGGTCCGGTCTCCCCAGGCAGCGGCGCATCGATATTCTGCTCCTCCACCGGCGTCCAGAACGCCATCATCTGGTAGTATTCGCGCTGGCTGATGGGGTCAAACTTGTGGTTGTGGCATTGCGCGCAGCCCACTGTCAGGCCGAGCCACACCGTGCCCACTGTGTTGGTGCGATTAATTAACTGCTCGAACCGGTCTTCCGCGCGGTCCACGCCGGCTTCGCGGTTGGTAAACGTGTTGCGCTGAAATCCAGTGGCGACTTTTTGCTCGACCGTCGCGCCCGGCAGCAGGTCGCCCGCAATCTGCTCGATGGTGAACTGGTCGTACGGCATGTCGCGATTCAGCGCGTCGATCACCCAATTGCGATAGCGCCACGCGTAAGGCCGTGCCGGATCGCGCTCGTAGCCATCTGAATCGCCGTAGCGTGCCAGATCCAGCCAGTAGCGCGCCCACTTCTCGCCATAGTGCGGAGAGGCCAGCAGACGGTCGACCAGGCGTTCATAGGCATCGGGCCGGTTGTCGCTCACGAATGCCGCCACTTCTTCAGGGCTCGGTGGCAGGCCGATCAAATCGAGACTTACCCGGCGGATCA
>DATLVQ010000224.1:0-9481 GCA_035577325.1 Bryobacteraceae bacterium
GCGGACGCCGATTCCCCTACTCCCCTTTGGGTAACCAGTTCACGCGCCATCGCAGTGAGCACATCATCGTCGTCTTCGATGCCCTGGAGGCCTTCATTCGAGAATTTCCCTTCCATGGCGAGCGAGACGAGGAGCTTCTTGCCCATCAACCGCAGGCATGACGTCTGCATGGTTTCGTTGTAAGTGAGGAAACGCACGACGACGTTGGAGCGCTGTCCGATCCGCCACGAGCGGCGGCTCGCCTGGCGCAAAGTGTAAATCGAATATCCCGTCTGTACGAAATAGATGGATGGTGCCCAAAGCAAGTCCATCCCAACAGAAACGAGGCGAGGGTGCGCCACGCACACTTGCATTCCGTTGCGAAGCTCGCGCTCATACCAGGCCTCGCGCTGATCGGGAGGCACCTGAGCCGTGAGTATGGAGACGCGGATGCCCTCTTGCGACAGAACTCGTTCGAGCCGACGCGTTACGTCCCTCTTTGCCGTGTATACAGCATAAATTTGGCATTTTCTGCCGCGGGAGAGGTCCCCCTTGACGCACTCCAACAGTTGGCGCTCCTTCGCGTAGGCGAAGTCCTCGCTGAGGTCCTGTGTTTGAGCGATCAGAAATGGCACGCGTCGATGCAACTCCGGGTCGTACTCGGTTCCGATCAGATCACCGAAGCCGTAAGGCCGATCCGGATAGGCGAGCAATGCATTCAGGGCCGTGCTGATCACGGAATGGTTTCCCCGGTGTTCTTCAAGCGCCTCTTTGATCTGCTTTTCGAGATCCGCATATGCTTTTGCCAATGGTTCGTCCATGTCCACGCCTATGACTTCTTCGCGATAGGCTGGCAATTCACTAGAAATGTCTTCCAGCGAGACGAATGCACCAAGTTCCATGAGAAACTTGCCGAACAGCAGTGGCGATGCGCCCGGTTTGCGTTTGACTTGCTTGATCACCTTTGCTTTTGAGCAGGCATTCTCTTCGGGCGCGATGATCGTCACTCGCTCGAGCACGCCGTAGCTCTCCGCGAAGTTGCGGACCCCCGACTCGCCCCACTCGTAGCCTTCTGTCACCATCTTGTGTGGTTCCAGGCGATAAAGCACATTGAAAAGGTCGTCGGCGTAACCGCCCATGAGGGTCCCGGTAAGTACTGCCATTCTGTCCACCGACCTTGCTAAGGTCCCCAGCGCATTACCCTGTGCCGTATCTCCTTTTAGTTCATGCACTTCATCCGCGATGCCGTAATCGAAGAAATCCGGCATGTAGCGCCCAATAAACTCCAGCGGCGCGAAGCGGCGGATGCGCCCACCGTCGGCCTGCCAAAGAGGGCTGTACATCGCACGCCGATTCTTCCCTCGGTCGTAGTCGGCGGCACCAATGATCTCGCTCCGCCGTATCTTTTCAAATTCGCTCGCGAGCACGCGCTCATCGTTCACGATTAGCGGCGCGCCCGTGTCAGGATTGATCACGGTCCCCAAACATGGGCCGGACTTCGCCACCGCGTAACAATGCTTCCAAAAGAAGGAAAGCTTTGCCCTGTCTCGGCCAACGACAAAGAACGAGGGACCTGGGCAGATCTTTTGCCATCGATCGCGCGCCGATTTCGAGTTCTTCCGAAGTCGGAGCTCCGTGAGCACTGTGTGCAGACCTTGGCGCACGATCCGGCCATTTCGATAGCGAACTTCATTCACCCCGTGCGGATTTGCGCCCGATTGTCCCGGTGTTCGCAAGCCGTCGATGATGAAGACCCGCGCCCCGGGGACGGTGATTAGAACCTCACGGCACCACTTCCCGACGATGTTTGGCGGCGCCATCACCAGAGCACTATACGGCCGACCAGCGGAACGCACATGGATTGCAGAGAGCGCCATGAGTGTTTTGCCCGTTCCGCATTCTGCAATGACCGCAGCGGCCTTGGCACGATGCCAGCGCTTCACGATGCCCATCACCGCCAGACGTTGAGCTGCGAAGGGGCTTCGCAACAGCGTTTTGAACCGCTCCGACACGGGATCCTGTGGAGCCTGAAGCGCCGGGTAAATTTGCAGAATGCGGTCGCCTAATTCCTGCGAGAAGCAGCTCAAATACTCGGTGATGGTTGAAGGGATGCTCATGTTGGGATCTCTCTCTGTTTCTAGGCGAACAAATGGCGAAACGTGCTACTATAATTTGAGGCGTGGTTGGGACCCGCTGCCGAGTCAGTTACCTGGATTCCAGAAACATCGAGCACGCCGTGGATGTCACGGCCGACTCGTTATTCGAGGCGGCGGCGGTTGCGGTAAGAGCGTTCCGGGAAGGCGCCCTAGTAGAGGAGCTGCCCGTGCCTGGCACGGAGTTGCGGATCACAGTCTCTCCGTTGCCAGTCGAGCACAGAGTTCGCTTACAACGCGTGGAACAGTGGGCACAAACCGGTACGGTGAAAAGCCCTGCGGAGATGCTGCGACGAGAGCGCGTACGCGAGCTATTGGGGCTCAAGAACGAAGCCGTCAGGTGAGCGGGGCTTTGCTGAACGACTGCCAGGGAATCGAGCCGCCGTCATCAGGAATCTCGATCGTCTTGTCCCTCACGGCCTCCCCGATCCACTCCAAAAACTCCTCTTTGCTTCCTACGACGGCGATTGGCCTGTATCCGAGACCATCCAACGGCTGAATGCGCTGTTTTTGTTGCAGCATGCTCCAAAACCAACTCGCCCAAGAAGGATGAACCGGCAGGCCGAGACGTTGCGAAATCCGGTACAGGATAAAGTCCGGATCGTCATCAGACAAGATGATCCGACCGACATCGCCTTCATCGGCTACCTGAGAGGAGAGGGCGACCAGGTGACGCACGCTGCGGCTCCGTCCGGCCACGGCTATGGTGCCGCGGAAGACCCGCGGATCCTTTCCCAGCGTCACCCTTCGTTGAGCGAGGTCTGGGCCGGAAACGGTCACCCACTCCTGGCCCGCAAGTCCCGCCCAGATTGCGCCGATATCGACGTCGTTCCCGAACACTGAAACGAGATGGCAAGTACCCGAGGCTTCCCTATTCTCGGCAGGTTCGCTGATGAACCGGTCTAGCGCAACGCGGAGTAGAGTTCTCGTGTCTTTCAGCTGCTTTTCAAACTCCAACCAGCCAAAGCGTTCGTGTGCGTTCTTCATTGGCGGACTCCTTTCAAAGACGAGCGCGAGGGTAACAGTCAAACCCGCTATTCAAGCGTGCCCGTTTCCCCGGTTGCGAAGACGACGGAGAGCTCCTGGACAAAGCGTTCCCGCTCGCGGATCACGGTTGTGCCATCCTCCTCTTCCTCGGTGAGTTTCGTCGTGACCTTCTTGCTTTTCCACGCCGCGATGTGCCGCTCTTCGCCAGAGCCAAAGATTCCGTTGATGAGGCCAGAGCAAGCGACCAGCCCGACTTGGCCCGCATGCAGCGGCGTGAGTGGCCTTCCTCCGATAACAGTTGGTTCCGGGGCGAGAATTCGCGTGGTTTGACGGTAAGCCGGCGAGTGCGCAACAAGATCCTCCAATTCATCGAGGGGCAGGCCCTTGAACGTCAGCGCTGCAGGCCCACTGGTCGGCACAGCGTATGAGGCGTCGCATGAGTCTGCCAGCTCCGGCAAGCTCTCGTACTCGCGTCCGAGCGTGGTGAAGTGATAACGGCCCTCGCTGATCTCGCGGTCACGAAGTTGTTCGCGCTCACGGCGCGTCCGCCGAACGCCGGCAATGAGGACCTGGCGATAGCGAACCGACTCCGGATGGGATAGGCGAAACACCCGAGCACGTTTGAAGTGGGAAGCGAGGACCTGCGCGCAGTCGGTCGCGCGTTCGGCTGGAATCACCAGCAGGAGGACCCCACCGGCGATCAGCCATCGGAAGATGTGATTCAAGAACACCGTCTCAAGTCGTTCCCGGGCGTTACCCGCAAGCGCCGAGTCGTACGGGGGATTGCAAAAGCAGAGCGAGAACGACTCGACGGCGCAATGGGTTTCCAGACAGTTTCCCTGAACAATCTTGGTAAGTGAGGGCCCGGCTTGTTCCGCGCGATAGGCATCCAATTCAATTCCGTAGCGTCTTGCGCTGGAATCTCCGGTAATCACTGCGAACGCCGCGCCGTCTCCGACGCAAGGATCCAAGGCCGAAAACGGCCCGATCGGGAACTGCAAGAGATTTCGGATTCTTTCCGCTTCTCTGAGCGGAAGAGGATAGTAATTGCAGCGAAGTCTTGCGTTGAGGCGGGACATGCGAAGCTCCTATCGTTTGATTCCAGGGTTCGACAATAAAACATGCGCCTATCGGACCGGAGCATATCCGAACGCCCCGGCTTGATCTCTGGGTTTATGCACGCGTCCCGGTGAGCGTGGCGGCTGACATCGACGCGATCTTGACTAAATGCCTGCATGACGCCGCTCTCTCGCCCGCGGTGCTGGCTGTGGCTCTTTTCGATCTTCCTGCGGGGATCGGCGCCTTCCTCAGCCTCTTTACCGAATGCGTGACGGAACATGCGCTCAAGACGTTTTCGTGTCTGATTCCGGGTCTCGCTCTGGTCACCGCAGTGAACCCGCCGGACTGGCCATGATGGGAATGAAGAGGTAGCCACAAGAGGATCGCGGCCGAACGCGCTCCTTTCTAGTGCATAATCGGCTCATATGGCGCAGGGGCCGTCGCTGATTTTCGACAAATCGTCGCTGGAAAGCCTCAATCTCGATGAGGCGGTCCTGCTCGACAATTTCTATTCCTCCGTCATCACGCCTATCTTTTTCGTCGAATGCCTTGCCGATCTGGAAAAGAACATCCGCAGCAAGAGCAGGACGGAGCAGCTCGTCGGCTCACTCGCCGACCGCACCCCGGAATCAGGCCGCGTCACGGTTCATCATCTCGATGTTTTACGTGCGGAACTCTGCGGGCGATTTGATCTATCGCGGACGCTGGGAAGGCCCTATGTCGCGGGCGGCAGGGCCGTCCAACTCGGCGACCAGAAAGGCATGATTTTCAAGCAGACCAAGGAGCAGGAGGCCCTTCAACGGTGGATGTCGCACGAATTTCTGGAGGCGGAGCGTGGCATCGCGAAATGGTGGCGACGATCCCTGACATCCATCGATCTGGATGGCATGGCGAAAGCGGTTATGGGCGAAATCGGCCCGCACTGGCGCAAACCCAAAAGCTTGAAAGAAGCGCGGGAGATGGCGGACATCATCATCGACCAGACGGACCCGGAATGGTTGCTCGGCTTCGGCATCGATCTTCTCGGCGTGCCGGAGGCTAAGGAATGGGTCATGAAGGACTGGATTGGCCGCCGGCGGCCGCCGCTGTGCGAGCACCTGCCGTATTTCATCTTCATGCTATCGATCAACATTTTCTTCTGCCTGGTCCTGCCGACGCAGTTGCTGAAAAACGTCAAACCGAGCCATCACATCGACCTCGCCTATCTCTATTACCTGCCGTTCTGCTCCGTGTTCACCTCAAAGGACAACTTCCATGTGCAGATCGTGCCGCTGTTCCTCGACCCAACCCAGACCTTCGTCAACGGCATCGAGTTGAAGGAGGATTTGAAGCGCCTCGACGAACGCTATTCCGCGCTACCGGAAGAAGAATTTAATCAGGGTCTCGATTACTTCGCGCGGTATCCGCCTCTGGATACCAGTTTCCTGACGACCCGGCTCTGGGATACGTATCTGCCGAAATGGCGCAACACCGGGCCACCGCCCGTGGTCAACGAGCAAATCCAGAAGGCCCTACTCGACACGATCAACAGAATCAAGGAGTCCTCCAAGCCCAGCGATGCACAAAGTATGGATGAACTCAGCTACGTCACGATGGAAAGCAAGATCCACCTGCGCAAGGGCAAGTGGCGGCGCTATTCTCCTGAGATGGAGCAGCGCATCATCGACGGTGAGAAGGAGCATTGATGCCGATCGCTTCCCATCCCGCTTGCGAACATCCTCCCGATGATACGGTGCTTTGTCGGTTCATGGATTTTCCCAAGTTCCGCGACCTGTTCGCGAACGAGGAGCTTTATCTGCGCCGCACCGATCTCTTCAAGGAAACAGACCCGAATGAAGGACTGGCTTCCGATGAATATGTCCGTGCAGCGCGTGGACTCCGCAGGTACGATTTACGCGATGAATTAACGCTGAACAACGAACAGGCCTTTGCACGTCAGGTCAGCGAGGCCTATTACATCAACTGCTGGCAGCTTTTCGAGGGCGAGACGCTCGATATGTGGAAGACCTACGGCCAGGGTCTCGCGGTCTTCTCCCGCTTCGATCTGCTACGGAACGCGCTCAGCCCTATGCTCGACGACATCCTGCTCGGCATCGTCAGGTACGGCGAGAAGGACATGACGGGTTACAACCTTATCCGGTTCCTTTATACGAAACGCCATCATTTTTCGAAAGAACGGGAACTGCGGGTCATACTGCAATGCTACGACCCCGTGGCCGGAACCAACAGGCATTTCAACGCCGACAATTTTCCCAGCCGCGAAACAATCGACGAGTTGAACCCCTTGCACCCTTGGGTCCATTCATTCAAACGCCGCCGCATCGATCTGAAAAACCTCGCGACCGAAATCCGCCTATCGCCGTGGGCGATGGCCGACGAGTTCGAAGAGGTCAAGACATGGGTGAAAAACAAGAACCTCTCCTGCCCAATCACTCATTCGGACCTGACCAACCCGCTCACTCCGACGCTGGATGAGTTGCGAAAGATCGGCTAAAGGGCGAACCATCCGCTTGCGCGCTACCCGCAAGAACGCCCAGAGCAAGCGTTGAGGCCGTTGAGTTCCGAGGAGGAACGATGGCTCATGGTTTGCCGGGCGGATGCTTAGCAGCCCATGAGCAGTAAGCCGAGATGAACTCTTGACCTGATTTCTTTTCCTCTCGAATGTACCTGCTGCCACGCATTCCTCGCGTTTTGGAAGACGCTCCACCACTGGCCGCCGTCACCCCGGGACTGTTCTCTATGTTGGCAGTGGTGACATTGTCGTTTTGCGATGGACATTCTCGCCGCCGTCGAAGGCGCGGCGATAAAATGAAGCGGGATGTGGTCGTGAAGCGGCTGACCTTCTCCCGCCGCGGGCCGCATTCATCAGGTCGAGCTAACCTGCTGAGATGGCTATGCCCAATCGTGATCTCATTCGCGCCTCTGAAATCGCAGACTGGTGTTTTTGCCGATCCTGGTATTTGAGCGCCCGCAGCGTCGTGCTTGGGTGCAAATTGAGAAGAGGCACGCCGGCATTGATTATCATCAGCAGCATTCTCGCAGTGTGAATCAAGCCCGGGGCATAATGAATGGCGCAACTCGCGCTCTGCTCGTTGCCGTGGTGCTTGCTGCGGCCTACTGGTTTTGGGCCTATACCCGCTGAAATGGACTGGAGACGATGTTCTTCCTCTTTGCCCTCATCGCCGCGGCCTTGGCATGGTTCATGGGGCGCGGACTGTTCGCGCGAACCGGCCTCCCCACGCGAGACATTCTCTACGCGGACGTCGGCAGCACCTTTCCACAGCCCCCACCTCTCATATCCAAACGCTATCGCCTCAGCGGAAAACCGGATTACCTGGTTCGAGTCAAAGACGGCGTCGCTCCGGTCGAATTGAAGTCTGGCCAGTCTCCCTCGTCCGGCTGCCCCTATGACGGTCACCTCTTCCAATTGGCGGCCTGCTGTGTACTCGTCGAAGACATTTGTCGGGTCTCGGTCCCTTACGGATTGGTCCAATACGAGGATCGCACCGTCCGTGTCGAGTACACTCCGTCGCTACGTGCAACCCTGCTTGCGCTTCTGGACGAAATCCGAACGGCCAAACACTGTGGGGAATGCCACATCAACCACCATCAACCCAGCAAATGCCGATCTTGCGGTTTCCGTTCTGTTTGCCAGGAGAGTCTGATTTGAGCGCCCTGCTCACCAAACAACGGCTCAGCTTTAGACTGCATGGTGTGTGTGCTCGTTTAGCCGGAATGGCGAGACAGACCGTTACGGCCAATCCAGAGCTCTTCCTGCCGGTATTTTTGCTGTTCGTCTGGAAAATAACCGCGATCGCTGTGAAGCCGCAAACCCTTGTGCTTGCTCTTCTGATGACCTTGCTCTTGTTGGCTTATGGCTATCGCGTGCTCGGAAAGACGCCCTGGCTTCGTCGTTTAGGCTGGGTGTCCCCGCGTCAAGGGTTCTGGTCTTATGGCGTTCTTGCCGGCGTCGCTTCCGGCGCTGCCGTGTGGTCGATCGCCAGATTCTTTCACGAGTCCCTGGGTGTTGTTCCTCCCCCACATCGGGTCCTCTTGGCCATCGTGTCCGGCCCAATGCTGGAGGAAATGCTTTTTCGAGGCCTGCTCTTCTGGCTGGTCTTCGAGCTTCTGAGCCGCTGCCGCGTTTCGAAGCTCGCCGCCGTTAGCGCGACGATTCTCGTCATCGCCGCAGGCTTCGCTTTCTCTCACGCTGGCAGGACTGGCCTCAGTCTCTACACAACAATTCTCACTGGGATTGCATTTGGCTGGATGCGGGCACAATCCGAATCCACGGCGGCCGCAGCCCTCATGCACGCCGTCTACAATTTGGTGCTCTCGTATCTTGCGACGTTCTAGCGTGGCGTCCTCCGAAACGCTAGCGTTCGTGCGATATCGTCCGGCTTGCCGCTTTCACACTCGTTCAGATCACAATAGGTTGTAGATTGAGGCCTGGACTCTGAAGATCGTCACGTTCAACATCAACAACATCAACAAACGCCTGGACAACCTCGTGGATTGGCTCGCCAAAACGAAGCCAGACATCGTTTGCCTCCAGGAGCTCAAGGCCGAGCATCGCGAGTTTCCGGCAGATGCCCTTCGAACCCTTGGCTATCGTGCAGTCTGGCAAGGCGAGCGTTCCTGGAACGGCGTGGCGATCCTCGCGCGAGACCACGATCCACTGCTGACTCGATCAAGCCTGCCCGGTAATCCTCAGGATCGCCAGGCGCGCTACATCGAGGCGGCAGTGAATGGAATCTTGATCGCTTCCATCTATCTCCCAAACGGCAATCCTCAGCCCGGTCCGAAGTTCAATTACAAACTGGCCTGGTTCGAGCGTTTAATCGCGCACGCCAGCGAACTCATGACGGCCGGTGTGCCCGTCGTATTGGCCGGCGATTACAACGTTGTGCCAACGGCGCAAGACATCTATCAAACGCGATCTTTAGATAACAACGCATTGGTCCAACCTCAGAGCCGGGCGGCGTTCGCTCGACTGTTGTCTCAAGGCTGGACGGATGCTCTGCGGAGGCTGCACCCCGACGGGCCACTCTGGACGTTCTGGGATTACGAGCGCGACCGGTGGACTGCAAACAAGGGCATGCGGCTCGATCACTTCCTGCTTTCGCCGACAATGTGCGACCGACTCGTGGATGGCGGTGTAGACCGAGGGGTGCGTGGCGAGGAAAACGCCAGCGACCACGCGCCAGCGTGGATCGTGCTAGATCTCTGAGGTCGCCCTCACGCCCTGTGCATTCGGAATGCTCGTTCGCGGCAGCGAAACCTGGTCAGGCTTGAATAGCCAG
>DATLVQ010000225.1:0-5761 GCA_035577325.1 Bryobacteraceae bacterium
TTCGGTTCCAACTTCGGCCACATCGTGACACAGAACCCGCCTGTTCTGGCGTCACAGAGCGTCAATGCGAACGGCGCCTTCAATGGTGTCTTTTCCCTCGCCCAAGGCCCCCCGGCCGGCGTAGTCCCGACCCCTGGTACCGACGGAACTTTCGTGATTCCCGACGGCATCTTCATTCGTTCCCGTCCCGGCCAGATCACCACTCCGCGCGTCATGGTTTACAACGCGACCGTGCAACATCAGTTCGGCAACTCGTTGTCCGTTTCCGCGGGATACGTCGGCAACAGCGGCCGTCACACATTTGTCGGTGATGGCGATTCCATCGACATTAACCAGGCATCCTGGGATCCCAACAATCCGGGCACCGACTTCAACTCCCGCCGTCCGTTCTTTCAGAAATTCGGCTGGACGCAGGGCGTGCAGTACGAATGCAGTTGCACCACCAATCAGTACAATTCGCTGCAGATTCAGGTGGACAAACGCTTCTCCAAGGGTTACACCATTCAATCTAATTACACTTTCCAGGTCGCTACCGGCGACGCCGATAACTGGTCGTTCCTTTACGATCGGCCGCTTGGCCGCGGCAACCGCGACGGCATCACTCGGCAGACATTTAACTTTACCAATGTCTGGGAGATTCCCTTCGGACGCAACCGTCACTACGGCCATAACATGAACCGATGGGCCGATCTCGCTGCCGGCGGCTGGAACCTCAGCGGCGTCCTGACCATCTATAGTGGCCGGCCGTTCACGCCCAACATTGGCACATTCCCTGGATCCGCGCTGCGGCCCGACACCGGTCCGAACGGCCGTCCCGTCAAGGGTCCGGGCGATCCATACGCCGGCTCCAAGCATAATCGCGATCAATGGTTCGTCGGCGGCATCGGTGACGGCAAGCCGTTCGAATATCCCGCCGACAACCAGTTCGGCAACTATCCCTACAACGGTATGTTCGGTCCCAAGCAGATCCAACAGGATCTCTCGCTGGCCAAGGACTTCAAGATCACCGAAAGCAAGAAAATCAATATTCGCGCCGAGGCATTCAATGCCTGGAACCATACGAATCTCGGCGATCCCAATAGCGACGTGTCCGATGTCGCCCACGCCGGACAAATCACCGGCCTCGCGCCTAACGTCCAGATGCGCCGGCTCCAGTTCGGCTTCCGCTTCGAGTTCTAAGCCCTGGCCGCTGGTAACAACCCATGCCCGCTCTCGTGCCACACTGGAGCGGGCCTTCTTTTCTTACATTTCCGGAGATGCCTTACGGCTTAGCCAGACGCGCGCGCGCCCGTTCAAGGTTTGCGCGCGCCGTCTGGTGATTGGGATCGAGTCGCAGCGCCCGCTCGTAAGCCGCAATCGCCTCCTCAAGGTAACCCCGAATCGCCAGAGCCGTGCCAAGATTGGTGGCGATGTCCGCATCGTCCGGCTTCAGTCGGGACGCCTCGCGCAGTTGCGGGAGCGCAGCCTCATAATGCTGTTCCGCGATGTACAGGTTGCTGAGATGCACATGCGCCTGCGCATCCTCGGGGTGATCCTTCAAATATTCGAGAAATAGCGCGATAGCCGGCCCGGCATCGCCCTGTGCCTCGAGCGCCCGCGCCAGATTGTAGCGTGCGCTCGCGTATCCTGGGTCGCGAGCCAGCGCTTCTTTCAGTTCCCTCACCGCTTCATCCGGGCGTCCCAGCACCAGTAGCGACGTCGCGTGACTGTTCCGCGCTGCCGCGTTGTCAGGGCGCGCCGCCAGCGCTTTCTCGAAATAGCCGAGCGCTTCCTGATGCTTGCCTTCCATCTGCAGGAGCCCGCCCAGATTGAAATTTGCCACGAAATCCGACGGATACTTCTCCAGGCGCCGCCGCATCAGCGCCTCCTCGAGCGCCGCGCGCGGATCGCGCCGGCCGTCTTGCCCGCCATGCGGCAATACCTGCAGCCACACATGACCCATCTCGTCCTCCGAGCGGTCCCCATTCAGCACACGCTTCGGTGGATGGTTCGGATTCCGCGGATTCTCCGCTGAATTGTCATACTCGATGCGCATGTGCACGGTCGTGCCCTTCGGCAGTGCCACCGGCTCCCTGTACGTGTAAACAGCCTGCCAGTTGATGTCCCAGTCGTTGATGCGCACCAGCCACCGGCGCTCTCCGCCCGGCAAAATGGCCCACGCCTCAATGCGCTTGCCCACGTAGTGCGCGTGCGGATAAATCGCCAGCACGTCGCAATCCACCGGCAGCCTTAATTCGTCGCTTACCGAAAAGTCTCGCGCCCCGGGCGGAATCTTGATCGCTCCATCGTGCTCGAGTTGCAGGAGGATCGGAAAACGCCGCGGCGCCTGCTTCGCGAAGTAGAGCCCGAGCACCGGCTGCACGGTTTCCGCCTTCCCGGATGGCTGCAGGTGCAGGTTCACGATGAGATCGTCGCCCGGATTCAGCCTCCACGCCATTTCGTCGGGCGTTTGCTGCGCGGGTGAGCCCGGCTTCCAGAACAGAAAGTGAGAATCCGGCTCGAAATCCGCGCCCGATTCAGTGATGAGATCCATGCCGGGAAACCCGGGCTGTCCGTCCGCGCCGTCGCGCGCCCGCCACGAGCGTGCGTGATCGATCAGCACATTGGCATGATGCACCACGCGCTTGTTGCCCGGCCGCAATTCAATCGCCCGCACATAGCGAGTCTCCTTTAGATCGAGCGCCACCACGAAATTGCGGAATACGTCGCCGCCGCCCCCGGGCAGCGTGAACGGGCGCGGAATTTGCGCCACCAGATCGGGCGGCCCTAACTCCCAGCCTTCGGTGAAGTGTGGCGCTGGCGGCAAGTCGGCGCCATGCCCCTCCTGTGCCCCCTCTTCTACCCACCGCGCGAACTGCTCGATCTGAGCATCCGAAAGCCTCCGTACCCCTTCGAAGTTCCCATAGCCTGGCTCGGGCGGCCACGGCGGCATGTAGTGTCGGAGCGTCACCTGCACAATCTGCGACGCGTGGCGCTTGACGTCTTCGTAAGTGAGCAGGGGAAACGGCGCCGCCTCACCCGGCCGGTGGCAAGGCGCGCACGAGTGAAATACGATCGGCGCAATGTCTTTGTTGAATGTGACGGGTTCAGCGCCAAGAGGTAGCGCGGCGAGTGCGGCGGCCAAGAGCGCGTTCAAAAGTTCCATCCGTCCTACCAGAATTCTGTCACAAGGATTCCATACACGGAAACTGGTGAGGTGCTTGAATACCGTGCTGATGCTACCTTCCAGTGCCGGGCGGCCGAAAGGCGGCGATGGCGGAGTTCTGGAGCGCGGCACTCGCTGCCGAGCCCATGGCAGTTCACTCAGCCAACCGGCGCCCAACCGCCCCCTATCGGCCTGAATTTGCACCAGAGCCCTACGAATTGGACCGTCACGCAGGCAACAGGCCGGCCATCTGTCCTCTATATTGATTAAGTGCTCGCCGCTCTCGTCCCGCTAATGCTCCTGTTTCCGGCTCAGACGCCGGTCGAGCGCGCCAAGACGCTGATCGACGCCGGTAAGCTGAGCGAGGCGCGCCACGCGCTGGCCACCGCCGATCCCACACAGCCTGAGGTCTCGTATCTCTCCGGAGTCCTCCACTACCGTGCGCGCGAGTATCCGGCGGCAATCGAATCGTTGAAACGCGCCGTCGCGGCGCCGCCCGCAAGCGCCACATACAAAGAGGCCGTACAGATGCTTGGGCTCAGCTACTATCTGAGCGGCCGTTTGAAAGACGCCATTCCGTGGCTCGAAAAATCCGCGCAAGCCGGAGCGCGCGGGCCGGACGTCTTTTACATGCTGGGCAATAGCTACATCCAGTCTGTGGAGGTGGATAAAGCGCGTGCTGCATTTGCCCGCATGTTCGACGTGGCACCGGATTCCGCCGCCGCTCGCCTGCTCACCGCTCAGATGATGGTGCGGCAGGAATTCGAAGATCTGGCTATCAAGGAGTTGCATCGCGCGCTGGAGATCGATCCCAAAATCCCTGAAGCGCATTTCTTGTTGGGCGAGCTCGCGATCTTTCGCGCCCACCTCGAGGAGGCCATCGCCGAACTGCGCGCGGAAATTGTCATCAATCCCAATTTCGGCGCGGCTTACTACCGTTTGGGTGACGCGTACATGCGGCGCGAGGAGCAGGACACAGCCATCCCGCTGTTCCAGAAATCCATCTGGCTGAACCCCAATTTCAGCGGCCCTTACATCCTGCTGGGCAAAGCGTATTTGAAGAAGGGCGACCTGGTGAATGCGGAGGCCATGCTGCGACGCGCGGTGAAGATGGATGCGCTGAACTCCTCCGCGCATTACCTGCTGGGCCAAACGCTGATGCGGGCAGGTCGCGTCGAGGAGGGCCGGGAAATGATGCGCCGGTCGCAGGGGATGCGGAAAGACGGCGACCAGTAACCGCGGCGGCTAACCGGGACGATTCGGATTGCCCCGAATGCTATCGTGTTTTCTCCGAGTGGAAAGTGCGCCTACATCGCTGGGGACAATACGAGTGGCGTTGCGGTGGTCAATACATCAACGCTGGCAATTGCCAATTTCATATCTGTACTCAACGCGGGCAATCGGAGCGAGTCGATCGCCATTACACGAAACGGACTGTTCAATTACGTGGGAAGGACCGCGCTGGTGGCTCGGCAATCGGCCCAGGTCGTCGCCGTTGTCGATACGCTGACATTCAAGGTCGCGGGGAGTGCTTGTCTGGGCCTCCAATCGTTGTTCACTAGCCATGGCGGCGGGAGATAACATTTGTATTCATAGCGGACACTCCCAGCGTTGTGGCGGGCGCTCCGCAAGATGTGCTGAATTGCCACCTGCACCGGGCGCGGTGCGGTGTCGGAGCGCCCATCTCAGATTCTGAACGAAGCTGCAGCCGATGGAAATCGGGCGATTACCCGGCGGAGCCGAGCAATTCCCGTAGCCTCGCCTTCAACGCCTGCAATGGCTAGCGCGGCGGCTTCGTAGAACGCGCTGGCCGAGACTTCAACGGAATGCTGGATACTCTCGCTGTAGGTGAAGGAAACGAGGCAGGTACGGGCGGTGGGCACGGGGATATTGTGGAGCGATAGGCGAACAAGGGAGCAGATCAACTCAACCCACGCGGCGTGATGTATACTGCGTCGAACCCGAAACCGAGATCCGGAATCAAAATGTTCTGCACCAACTGTGGTTCCCAAGTCAGCTCCGGCGCGGTGGTTTGCCCTACATGCGGGCAGCCACTGCCAACCGCTGCGCCCGCTCCCCCTCCATCGGCGGCGTGGACTCCTCCAGTGGGCGTGCAATCCCAAACCGGCCGTTGGATCGGCGAAGGATGGCGCATGGTGAACGCGGACATGGGCAACTATGTTCTGCTGACCCTGGTCTTCATGGTCCTGAACGGGGCAGTGCCGGTGATTTTGCAAGGTCCGCTACTCGTCGGCTTCCACATCTTCTGCATCAAGAAAACGCTGAACCGCCCCGCCGAGTTAGCCGACCTGTTCAAGGGCTTTAATTTTTTCGTGCCGGCCCTGGTGGCATCGCTGCTCAACTCGGTGTTTGTTCTCGCTGGAACGTTGCTTTGCATTATTCCCGGCCTGGTCATCGCCGCGATGTACAAGTTCACGTACCTGTTTATCGTGGACAAGCGGATGGAGTTCTGGCCTGCAATGCAAGCGAGCCACGCGGTCGTGAAGAATGACTACTTCGGCTTCACCATGTTCCTGTTGGCGATGGTGGGGATAAACGTGCTCGGCGCGCTGTGCTGTATTGTCGGGCTGCTGGTGACCATGCCGCTGACGATCG
>DATLVQ010000226.1:0-4871 GCA_035577325.1 Bryobacteraceae bacterium
GATCCTGACGGCGAGCTGCGCCCTGCTGCTGCCTCAGAGTTCGAAATTCCTCATCCTCTTCGTGCTGTTTGTGAATGGATTGTCCCGCTCGATGCAGTTTACGGCAACCGGAGCCCTGGCGTTTGCGGACATCGCCAAGCCGGACATGAGTTCAGCTACCAGCTTCTTCAGTATGATCACGCAGATGTCCATGGGAATGGGCGTGGCAGTCGGCGCGATTGCGCTGCGCGTCGCCGGATTCGTGAGCGGGAATGCCGTGGGCGCGCCGACTACGAGAGAGTTTCACATTGCGTTCCTGCTCGTTGCTGTTTTGAACCTCCTCGCGACGCTCGACTGTTTCATCCTGGAGCCGGACGCAGGGGCGGCGGTCAGCGGGCATCGATTGCAGCCTGTGGTTGAAAAAACGCCCGCCGCAACATAGTCGTCGAATTGAAATCGTCGCGCTTTTGTTGGCTTGAAGACGTTTTCTCGCGCCGTCGTGTTCGATTTGACTCACGCGTGTCATCCCACCCATCTCTCCGCCACCCAGAAAACACGTTTTCTCTCTAATTTCTTCCTCCCAATATCATCAATGCCTTGATTCCATTGGGAGCTTTGACTGTCACTTAGGTTGAGAACGCATCCGCAGACACGGAACCTGATTTGCACTTCCCCAAGCGCGGCTTCGACTCACTCCTCAATGAGAGTCCCTCGCCGCCTGTGTTTCGAACAAAAGGAGTCCTCCCATGAATGGCCTGAACGAGACAAAACCTGTGGGAATGACGCTACTGGGGTCGCTGCTGGCTCTCGGGCTGATCATCGGAGGCTGGGCGTTGGGAGCGGAGATCAAGGGAATCCGCCTGGGTGACCGGTATATCACCGTCCGCGGGCTCGCAGAGCGCACTGTGAAATCCGATCTTGCCGTCTGGCCTATCGATTGCAAAGAGGCCGGCGACGACTTGCAGTCGCTCTATTCGAAGACCGAGGCGGACAGAAAGACGATCCTGCAATTTTTGAGTCGGCAGGGCGTTCAAACTTCGGAAATCGAACTGGGCGTCGTGCGCGTCGTGGATACCCAGGCGAATGAGTTCGGAGGCGGCAACCGCGCGCCTCATCGCTACATTGTCGAACAGCAAATCACCGTGATGACTTCCAAAGTCGACCAAGTCGCCGCCGCCGCGCAGAAGACCATGGGGCTGTTGCAACAGGGCATCGTATTGAGCAGCGAGCGCGGACAAGGCGTAGCGTTTCGGTTTACCGCACTGAACTCCATCAAGCCGGACATGATTACCGAAGCCACCAAGAGCGCCCGGGCGGCCGCTGAACGTTTTGCCGTGGATTCGGGCAGCAAAGTCGGTTCGATTCGGCAGGCGAATCAAGGAATTTTCTCGATCTTGCCCGCGAATTCAGGCGGCGATACCGGCGGTTCCGATGGAGGCGGAAGTTATGGTTCCAATCCTGACAGCTCGCTCATGAAGACCGTGCGAGTCGTCACTTCCGTGCAGTATTACCTGGAAAAATAACGACGAATGGCTATTACCGGCGACGGCACGAACTACCCGTGGCTGCCGCCGCCGGAGAGTTCGCGCACGATGGAGCCTACAAAACTCTTGGCGTCACCGAAGAGCATCAGGGTCTTGTCCAAGTAATAGAGTGGGTTGTCAATTCCGGCAAAGCCGGCAGCCATGCTGCGCTTGATGACCATGACTGTGTGCGCCCTGTCCACGTCCAGAATCGGCATGCCGAAAATGGGACTCGACGAATCGGTGCGCGCCGCCGGATTCGTAACGTCGTTCGCGCCGATGATCAGGGCCACGTCGGTCTGCGGAAATTCGCCGTTGATTTCGTCCATGTCCAGGAGCTTGTCGTAGGGAATGTCCGCTTCGGCGAGCAGCACGTTCATGTGACCGGGCATGCGGCCGGCGACTGGGTGAATCGCGAACTTCACATCGATGCCACGCTTGGTCAGGTTGTCGTAGAGTTCGCGGACTTTGTGCTGGGCCTGCGCAACAGCCATTCCGTAGCCCGGCACGATGACCACCTTGCTCGCCACGGCAAGAATTTCGGCGGCCTCTTCGGGCGAAGCGCTGCGCACGGGCCGCGCTTCCTTCCCGCCTTTCGCACTGGTTTGTTCCTGGCCGAACCCGCCGAACAACACGTTGGAGAATGAGCGGTTCATCGCCTTGGACATGTTGACGGAAAGAATCAGACCGGAAGCTCCATCGAGCGCGCCCGCAACAATCAGCAGCTTACTGTCGAGCACGAATCCCATCGCGGACGCTGAAAGTCCCGCATATGCGTTGAGCAGCGAAATCACCGTGGGCATGTCCGCGCCACCGATCGGAATAATCATCATCACGCCGAACAGCAACGGTATCGCCAGTAGAAACGGAAACAAGTAGGTGTGATCGGGATGGAGCACGAGAAATACTGCTACGCCTACGGCCACCAGGAGCATGCCCAGGTTGACGATGTTCTGGCCCTTAAACGTGATAGGGCGCTGCGGCAGGATTTCCTGCAATTTTCCGGCGGCCATCAGGCTGCCAGTGAACGTAAGCGACCCAAGAATCACTTCCATGGATAAAACGGACATCATGAATTTCGGTACAGCCGGAGCGCGCAAATAAAATTCTGCCGTGCCAACGAGCGTGACGCAACAGGCCCCGCACGCATGGCTGAGCGCAGTCCGCTGCGGGACCGCCGTCATCTGCACTTTGCCGAGTGGGACTCCAATGATCGTGCCGAGTACCAGGGCAATGGCCACCCACTTGTAATCCACGATGTTGCGATTCAGCAAAGTTCCAATGATCGCGAGTAGCATGCCGGCTTCGCCGGCCCAGACGCCGTGGCGCGCCGTGGTCGGGGAACTCATCCACTTCAGGGACATCACGAACAGCGCCGTGGCGATGAGGTAAGTCAGTTCAATGATTGCATCGGTTGGAAATGAAGTCATGGTTTGGGGCTGCGGCTCGCTTTGAACATTTTCAGCATGCGGTCCGTGATGAAGAAGCCGCCCACCACGTTGCTGGTGGCGGCCACAATGGCGATGGTGCCCAGCACGGTGGAGAGCGTGGATTTATGCTCTCCCGCCAAAAGAATAGCTCCTACGACGGCAATCGCGTCTAGCGCATTGGTAAGAGACATCAGCGGCGTGTGCAGCAACGGCGACACACGGCGGATCACTTCGAGGCCCACGAACGCGGCCAGCAAGAATACGTAGGCGCTGGTAAACAAATCCATTTTCATCGTCAGGCCGTCCCCTTCTGTTGAGCCACCAGTGGCGGCAGCCCAAAAAATTCGCGCACCTTGGGATTGACAACTTCCCCGCCCTGCGTCAACAGCGTGCTCTTGATGATGTCGTCTTCCAGATTGAGCTGAAGCTTTCCGTCTTTTACTAACAACTGCAGGAAAGCTGAAATATTTCGTGCATACATCTGGCTGGCATGGTGTGGCACGGTGGAAGCCAAATTGAAATAGCCGATGATCGTGACGCCATGGGCGATCACTTTTTCTCCGGCCTTGGACAGTTCGCAATTCCCTCCGCGCTCCGCCGCCAGATCGACAATCACCGAGCCGGGCGCCATGCCCTTGACCATTTCCTCGGTCACCAGAACCGGAGATTTTTTTCCGGGAACGACCGCGGCCGTGATGACCACGTCATTTTCGGCAATCACCTTGCCCAGCAATTCGCGCTGCCGCCTATAGAATTCCTCATCCTGCGCTTTCGCGTAACCGCTGGCGTCCTGCGCATCCTTGGCTTCGATCGGAAGCTCAACGAAACGTCCGCCGAGGCTTTGCACCTGCTCCTTGGCTGCCGGACGCAGATCGTAGGCCGATACGACGGCTCCGAGCCTGCGCGCCGTGGCGATGGCCTGCAGTCCGGCAACACCCGCGCCAATCACCAGGACTCGCGCCGGGGTAATCGTCCCGGCAGCGGTCGTGAGCATAGGGAAAATTTTTGGGAGTGTGTCCGAGGCAATCAGCACGGCTTTGTAGCCGCATATCGTTCCCATGGAAGAGAGAGCGTCCATGCTTTGCGCGCGCGTCGTCCTGGGCATCAACTCAACCGAAAACGACGTCACGCCCGCTGCGGCGATTTCCTGAATCGTTTCGAGCGATCCCATGGGACGCAGAAAACCAATCACCAGCTGGTTGCGCCGGAAGAGCGGTAAATCGTCCCGCCCGGTCTGATCGTTCGATCCATAGCAGAGCATCTGTACAATGATGTCCGCCTTGGCAAAGACCTCGGCCCGATCCGCGATCTTAGCGCCCTTGGCGGCATAATCGGCATCCGGAAAACCGGAGGCCGCACCGGCGCCGGCCTCGACGATAAATTCCAAGCCGGCCTTAGCGAGATTGGGAAGGACGATAGGCACGAGCGCCACGCGCCTTTCCCCCGGATACGTTTCTCGCGGTACACCCACAATCATGAATCCGCCTCCCTATGCATTCCGCGGCGCGACATAAACGCACGATCAACTGCTGTAGCCCGCCTCCTCAGAGGCGGGGGTTTTTTGTGTGTGCCAACCGACAAACCCCCGCCTCTGAAGAGGCGGGCTACAAGAGATCCCAAACCACGTTCGAGAATTTTCTTCGAGAGGACTGAATGGCTTCAAGGTAGCAGGCGCCGTGAGTTCAAAGTCAGACGCGCTGGGCTGATCGTAACTCAATCACTCACTCAGTTTGCCGCAGACACTCAAATCAGAAACTAGATTTTACATGCAAATTTATGAAAGTCCAATTGAAGATGCGCTGCTAGTGTTCTGCTGACTCCTTTTTTGACCGGAAGTTGCACCATTTCGGAACATCCATGCCCGGTACCCATATTCGGGCGCGATCCTCATCCCGATACAGAGGTCAAAAACCAAATTCCATTCGCCCGTTGATTTTCC
>DATLVQ010000227.1:0-2512 GCA_035577325.1 Bryobacteraceae bacterium
CGGCTGCCGATGATGAATTGTCCGACTTGCTTGGATCGGACCGTAGCGAAGATTTCGTGGACGCCGAAGCAGAGGCGCCGGATGTGTTGCTCTGGATCGGCAGCAATCCTGAATGGCGGCCTGATCTTGAGCGCATGCTGACCGCTTTGGATAAGGCACAGTGGTACGGACGCGCGAATCAGCTGAGCTCGGGACACGTAATGTGGCCAGATATCGATTCGATCCATCGCGCCACGCACAAGGCCCGGACTCCCGAACCGACTTCGCCGAATCCAGAACTGCGCCCGCCCCCTGCGCAGCCCGCCCTTGATCTCCGCTGTGCCCAGATCGCCCGGCAGCGTCGCAGCGCGGTGAATTTCGATGGTACGACGCGCATCGCCAAAGCGGCCTTTTTCAGCATGCTGGCGTGCCTGTTGCCACGTCGCGACACGCCGCCGTGGAATGCCCTGATATCTCCTGCGGCAGTGCACGCGGCGCTATTTGTACACCGCGTCGACGGCCTGGAGCCGGGTCTGTATATGCTCGTGAGAAATCCCGGAGCGCTGCCGGTTCTCAGGCAGTCTCTGCGTCCGGAATGGCTGTGGAAGAAGACCGGGCCGGACTATCTGCCGCTCTATTTTCTACTGCCTTACGATTTGCGCGCCGTGGCAAAGTTGATCTGCTGCCACCAGGATATCGCCGCCGACGCCTGCTTTGCGCTGGGAATGATCGCGAGATTCGAAATCGCCCTGAAGCAACCATGGCGTTACCGCCACCTCTTCTGGGAATGCGGCATTCTCGGCCAGGTTCTCTATCTCGAAGCCGAAGCCGCCGGAGTGCGTGCCACGGGGGTTGGTTGCTTTTTTGACGACGAAATGCACACACTGCTCGGAGTGAAGGATCACGCCTGGCAGAGCTTGTATCACTTCACAGTCGGTGGCGCGGTGGACGATCCACGCCTCTCTGCATTCCCGCCGTATGAGGTTCAGCCCTGAAGCGAGCGTCCCACGTTCCGCCCCTGGCGAGACGGCATTCGCCAGGATCAACCGGCGACTGAATGTTTCTTACGCGATCCTCATCTTTTTTATTAACTCCAACCCGGTCCCGCAGTGACCGCCGCAGGTCGCCCTCAACGGCAGTTCGCTACCCCGCATATGAATCTGCAGATCGCACGGCTTGGCGGCCGCCCATATGGTCCGTTCGGCTTAACGTTCCCGGCAATCGCAGGCGGCAGTATCACGATTGGTTCCTGCCATATTCGTCAGCATCCCCATACATCGGTTCCCCCGTCTCCGTACGGATTCACCGGCAACATAGAAAGGCGCGGATGCATTAGAAAATAGCTTGCCGTAGAGACTTGCGACTTTCCACGCGACCTATGCTTTGACAGTGTGACTTCGTCAGAACGATCGAGACATCCACACCATCGCCGAAGTTTGCTGACGGAGATGAAAAATGGCTATTGCGTCGGCGCGAAACTTGAAGATACGCGGAATCGTCGATACCCAGCTTTTTGGGCTTGAGGGCCACAGCGTTTTCCTTGACAGGGATAAATCCCGCGAAGGTTGCGGCCGACTTGCCATCTTGACGGGTGAACCTATCCAGCACGGGAGGAGATCGTGAAACGTGATATGAATCTGGCACATGCGATACTGATTGCTCTTGAGAAAGGCAAGTCCCCGCACCTCAGCGAATTCGACATTGAGAGCGCGCTCAAGAATACGTTCGATGTTTCTAACCGAGGCGTGTGGTACCACCTGAACCTGCTGGCCGACGCAAACCTCGTGTGCTCGATGGGGACCGATTGGCGGCTAAGCTGGGATGGCCACGAATATTTGAAGTCGGCGGGCCCGAGTGCCTTTGAGGACACTTAGAGGTCTGGCCTGCGCGCCAGGGAAATTTCGTCGGTTCTCGCGGAGACAACACGGATCTGAAGGCCAAAGATGGCAATGGATCGGACTCGCCCGATGCGTGAAGAACCAAAATCGAATGACGACGACCTGGCGTTTCCATCGGGCCGGATAGGCGTTCAGGAATCACTGTACATCCTGCAGGAAAGGTATACAGTGGTCTTTGTTGCAGCGCGGCATTAACAATGCCGCGTCACTCCGACCTGCAGATCATTAGCGACACACTCGCCTCCGAAATCCCTTGGACGTACGTGCCGGGTCGATCAGGAGCATTCATTGAACACCACTGCTGTTGAGCAATCCGCCGACTTTGGCCTGCGTACTTTGCCGGGAATTTTCGGCTTGCAGAACGAAGCATTTGAGCGACTGCAAAAACTGACTCATCTCAATCTCGCAGCACTAAAGGCGATGCTGGAAGAAGGACAAGCCGCGCTGTCGCCGCAGCAGTCAGGACTGCCGCCCGCCTTTGGTGCGGTCGCCTTGTCTCAGCGATTTGTCGAGCACACTTTGTCGTATTCCACGCATGTCCGTGAAATCGATTCACAGTTCATGGCCGCAGTGACACGCGCGGGCGAGGACCTGCGTAACCAGTACAACACCCTCTGGCCGCAGGTTGCAGCCAA
>DATLVQ010000228.1:0-16651 GCA_035577325.1 Bryobacteraceae bacterium
CGGCGCCGCGGTCTCTCGCGGCCGCCGCCAGCGCGTAACCCATCTTGCCGCTTGAGCGGTTGGATATGAATCGCACCGGGTCGAGCGGCTCCTGTGTGGGCCCGGCAGTGATCAACACCACTTCGCGTTCCAAGTCGCGCCGCTCGTTGATCTCCGTGGCCACAGCGTCCGCAATGGCTTCGGGATCCGCCAACCGGCCCGGGCCGATCATGCCGCAGGCCAGAAATCCATCTTCAGGCTCGACGATTTTGTGCCCGCGCGCGGTAAGTGTCGCGAGATTCGCCTGCGTAGCCGGATGCAGCCACATGTTGGTGTTCATCGCCGGGGCTAGAACTACCGGCCCGGTGAATGCCAGATACATAGTGGTCAGAAAATCGTCGGCCAAGCCGTGAGTAAATTTCGCGAGAAGGTCGGCAGTGGCCGGCGCCACCACAAGCAGTTGGTTGTCTTGCGCCACCCCGATATGCTCCACGGCGCTGGACAGCGTTTCTTCAGAAGTAGAGGAAGAGAACAGGCCGGTGATGACTTTGCGTCCAGTCAACGCGGCAAACGTCAGAGGTGTGATGAACTTTTCCGCCGCCGCAGTCATCACCACTTGAACCGCGAAGCCACGCTGGATGAGGGCGCGGCACAGCTCGGCCGCCTTATACGCCGCGATACCGCCGGCCACACCAAGAACCACTCTGTGTTCTAAGCGTGTCTCAGCGGCTCGGCGTTCGGTCGGCACTTTCGTTTTGGAACTTAGGCGGCCTCGGGCGTCGGTTCGTCAATTGGAGGCGTCAACCCGGGGATCTCGTACTTCACCAAACCGCGGCGTACCTCTTCGGTCGCGATGATTGTGGGTTTCTTGGAAGAGGTAGGCAGGAACGGCCTCGCGCCGGCCTGCAATTGGCGCGCGCGCTTGGCGGCCACGATGATGAAACGGTAAGTGCTCTGGTCCGGATCGTCGGGAATGGTGCAATGAGCGTTATTTTTTGGGGTTTGTTCGGCCATGATACCTCTCAGTGATTCGTCTCGAACGTGGCCAGAATGGGACGGATCTGGTCCTCAATCCGGGTACGGCGGGCGCGCTCGGCGCGCACGATAGCTTCCAGAGTTTCCGCCGATTGATCCAAATCTTTGTTGATCACCACGTAATCGTACAAGCTGTAGTTCCGGATTTCCAGCGCAGCATCGCGCAGCCGGCGCTCAATCACCGCGTCTGTATCTTCGCTGCGGGCGCGGAGCCTTTGCTCCAGAACTTGACGGGACGGCGCCAGGACGAAAATGGTAACGGCTTCCGGAAGCTTACTCTTCAATTGTCCCGCACCCTGCACATCAATGTCGAGTACCAGGTCTTTACCCTCGGTGATCGCTTCATCTAGCGCGCCACGGTGTGTGCCGTAATAATTGCCGAATACTTCGGCATGCTCCAGAAACTCGCCAAGTGCAATCTTTTGCACGAATTCCGTGCGAGATATGAAGTGATAGCTCTCGCCGGGCCGTTCGTGCCCCCGCGGGGCCCGCGTGGTGTAAGAAACCGAAAACCTGAGGTTCGGGACTTCGGCAAGGAGGCGCGCGACCAGTGTGGACTTCCCAGACCCGGACGGCGCCGAGATGATGAAAACAGTGGTCAGCGCGCTACTCCAGGTTGAGCGATTGCTCGCGAATCTTGTCGATCTCCGATTTCGCGGCCAGCGCCAGTTCCGTTATGGTCAATCCCAAATCCCCGAGTCCGCCGGTCTTTGAAAGGATCGTGTTGGCTTCACGGTTCATTTCCTGCAGCAGAAAATCCAGTTTCTTACCGATTTCACCGCCCGCGCGCACCAGCTGCGCGAGTTCGCCCGCGTGCGTCTTGAGCCGGATCAGTTCCTCGCTGATGTCACTGCGATCCGCCAGCAACGCGGCCTCCTGAGCCAGGCGCTGCGGTTCGACGTTCGAGGCGCGCAGCAATTCGGTCAACCGTTCTTGCAGGCGCTTCTGGAAAGCCGGCATGGCGCCCGTGCGAATCTCTTCCATGCGGCCTACGCTTTTTTGAATGGCCCTGCAGCGTTCCAGAATCTCCACCGCCATCTCGGCGCCCTCTCGCTCGCGAAACCGGTTGAGCAAGTCGAGAGCTTCATCGAGCGCCGCGAGCAGGGAAGTCTCAAAGTCGGCATTGAGCTCCGTCGCGGCTTCGCTCCGAAACATTCCCGGGACGCGGAACGCGACATTCAGGTCGGGCGCGCCGCTAAGCTGAAATTCGCGCTGCGCCTGCTGGAAGGCCGCCAGGTAGGCGGCGAGCAGAGGCCGGTTTAGCGAGGAGGCGGCGGCGAACCCGTTGGTCTGGCCCCAGGTGACGCTGAGTTGCAGATGCCCCCGCGCCAGCCGGCTCTTGACCGCGCGGCGCATGGCAATTTCGAATGCCTCCATTTCCGGCGGTAGGCGGAAGTGCATGTCGAGGCCGCGATGGTTTACGGTCTTGACGCTCAACGAAAATTCGCCCGCCGGCGCAGTCTTGCGCACCTGCGCGAATCCCGTCATGCTGCGCACGCTCACAAATCCACCGCCGCCCCGGCTTCGATGAATTGCAGCTCATGCAGCCGTTGATAAATACCGCCGCCGTTGACCAGGTCGGCATGCGTGCCGATTTCGGAAATGCGGCCGTTGTTCATTACGACGATTTTGTCCGCCCGGCGAATGGTAGAGATGCGGTGCGCGATCACGATCACCGTCCGGCCGGCCATCAGGTTGGCAAGCGCGCGCTGTACCAGCATTTCCGATTCGGCGTCTAGATGCGATGTGGCCTCGTCAAGGATTAGGATGGGAGCGTTCTTGAGCAGCGCGCGGGCGATGGCAATGCGCTGACGCTGCCCGCCGCTGAGCTTGACGCCGCGCTCGCCGATCAAAGTCTCGTAGCCCTCGGGCAGGCGTTCGATAAATTCGGTGGCCAGCGCGCTCTGCGCGGCGCTGCGGATGGCCTCGCGGCCGATCTCCGGCCGGCCATAGGAAATATTGCTCGCCACTGTGTCGTTGAAGAGAAACGTATCCTGTGCGACCAGGCCGATCTTCTCGCGCAAAGAAACCAGCGTGAGATCCCGTACGTCGTGGCCATCGATCCGTACTGCACCGGCGGTCGGGTCATAGAATCGCGGCAGCAGATTCACCAGCGTGGATTTTCCGGCGCCACTCGGACCTACCAGGGCCACCACCTCTCCCGCCTTTACTTCCAACCGGATACCATCGAGCTGAAACCCATTGGAATTCGGGTAGTGGAAGGTGACGGCATCGTAAGTGACGGCTTGTTCAAAGCGCGTTAATTTCGTAGCTGCCGGTTTGTCCTCGATTTCTTCCGGGTGGTCCAGATACTCAAAAACTTTCTGCGAGGCGCCGATCGCCTGCTGAAAGATATTGTGAATCCCTGTGAGCCGTTTCATGGGCTCGTACATCATGAGCAGCGCGATAACGAAACTGGTGAACTGCCCGGCCGTCAGCGACCCGGCCTTGATCTGCATGCGCGCGTAATATAGCAGAAGAACGATGGTCATCGCGCCGAACATCTCGATTAGCGGAGACGAGACCGCCTGCTGTCGCACGTAGCGTAAATTGCTGCGCAGCAAATGGCGTGCGGCGTCGCGGAACCGGCGCGCTTCATAAACCTCGGCGCCGAAAGCCTTAACAACCTGGTGGCCGCTGAGCGCTTCTTGAAGGATCTGATTGATCTCAGCCGCGTTGTCCTGTGTGCGCCGGCTGGTGCGCCGGATGCGTCGGCCTAAGCGCGCCGTGGGTACCAGAATCAGCGGCATGAAAACCAGGCAGCCGAGGGCCAGCTTCCAGTCTTTATGCAGCACCACGAACAGCAGACCCATTACCACAAAGCTCTGGCGCAGCAGGTCGGCCAAAATGTGCGACGTCGCCACCTGAATTTTCTCGATATCGTTCATGATGGACGACATCAGCCGGCCTGTGGAGTGCGCCTCGAAAAACTGCGATCCGTGCCGCAGCACTTTTTCAAAAACCGTGTTGCGCAGATCGGTCACCGCGGAGAATCCGACGTAGTTGACCATGTAGTTGGCGAAGTAGTCGCAGATGCCTTTGACGGCAAACACCAGCAGAATGGCGAACGCCACCATAGTGTAGATGTTGTGGATGCTCGACGGCGCAAACTGGCTCAGATAGACCGGGTAATTAAGCACCGGAATTGTGAACAGCTCCACCGGCATATCGGGCGATGCTGGGTTGAGCACGCGGTCGAAAATGGGACCGATCAGCAGAGCGATGGAGGCGTGCGCCGCGCCCACCAGAGCCATCAAAAGCACCGACAGCGTCAGGAAGAACCAATAGCGCCGCGCGTAAGTGAGCAGGCGCAGAAAATCGTTCATGCGCGCACCCGCAGTCGCTCGAGCGCATCGAGGACTTGCCGCACCTCGACTGACGCAATGCCGTCGCGCCCCGTGAGGACTTCTGCTTGGGTGCGCCAGGGCGCCCATACTACCGGGTCGGACGCGCCGAAAATTACCACTACCGGAACTCCGAACGCCGCGGCCATGTGCGCCGGGCCGGAATCGTTGCCCACAAACAGTGCAGCGCCAGCGATCAATGATTTGATCTCGTCAAGCGGCGCTCCCTTAACCGTGCGCCAGTCGTGAAACGCGGAGAGGTCGTCGAACGGTCCCCCGACGAAGACCGGCTGCAGGTCAAAGTACTTCTGGAGATGAGAGGCAACCGCCACGAACCGCTCCGCCGGCCATGTTTTGGCCGCCTCCGCCGCCACCGGATGGATAATCGCATAAGGCGGAATCGTGATCTTCGTCCGTGCGTTTGTCTGGCGGTTGAACAATTTCGCCCGCGGAATCTCCACTCGCGCCGCGCCTAAATAGAACGCCGCGGATGCCAAATGTTCCGTGGTATGCACGGTGCCTTCCACGCCAAGAATCTGCTGCGCCCGCGGAATCCTGACGTTGTAGATCCAGGAAAACCGGAAATGCGCGAAACCGGCGCGAAAGCGAGCCCCCGACAACGCCGTCAGAACCGCGCTCGAACCGCCGCCGTGCAGGTTCAGGCACAAGCCCGGGCGCCACTGGCGCACTGCGCTCACTTTGGGCGGTAAAATTTCGCTGACGTCCGCGTTCCCCTCAAATACCGCCCGAAACCGGTCCTCTACCACCACCGCGATTGCAAGATCCGGCCGGACCCCCTTCAGAATGGAGATGGCCGGAGTAGTGAGGATGCAGTCTCCCATCGAGCGAATCCGAATCACCGCGATTCGCCCATTCCTGGGAAGGCGTTCGAGGACAGAGCTCATGCGGGCGCGCCGCTACTCCTCAATGCGGGCTTCGTCGATCAGCATCACTGGTATGTCGTCACGAATCGGATAGACGCGATGGCACTGGACGCATTTCAGCCCGCTGCTGTCCGGCTTCATTTCGAGTTCGGCCTTGCAGAGCGGGCACACCAGAATCTCCAGCAGGTCTTTGCTGATCGCCATATGCGTGTTCAGTTTAGCAGCTTTAAGCCGCCGGCTTCATTTCCAGGCGCGCGCGGGTGATGGCCGCCAGATATTGCCGGGCGCGGTCTTCGATCACGTCGAAACGGCCCTCGGCTACGCTCTTGCCATCCACCAGCTCGCCGCCCACTGCCACCGCGCAAGCCCCGGCCTTCAAAAATTCGCCGGCGTTTTCAAGACTCACGCCTCCTGTTGGAATCATCTCGATCTGCGGAAACGGGGCGCGCAGAGCCTTGATGTATTTCGGCCCGCCCAAATTACCGCAGGGGAAAATCTTCACGATGTCGGCTCCCGCTTCCCACGCGGTCAGCACTTCTGTCGGCGTCAAGGCGCCCGGGCAAATCACCTTCGAATAGCGCTTGGCCATTTCGATGGTGGACACTTTCAGGCTCGGTGTCACGAAGAATTCCGCTCCGGCCAGCATGCATGCCCGCGCCGTTTCGGGGTCGAGCACCGTACCCGCCCCCAGCACGATCTTATCGCCGAACTGGTCGGCTACTTTTTCGAGCGCGCGGATCGCCCCCGGCACCGTCATAGTGATTTCAGCCGCCCGGATACCGCCGCGATAGATCGCGTCGATCGCTTTGATAGCGCCTTCCGCGCTCGACGTCCGCACCACTGGAACAATGCCGATCTCGGTGATGAACGCGAGGATCTGGTCTTTGGTCATAAGTCTCAGATTATCAAGTTATCCGGCCGGCATCTTGACCGAAATCAAGTTCAGCGATCGATTCTTAGAAAGCGCTCTGGCATCCGCTCGATCAAACCGGTCAGCCGCTCGAAATCCTGAGGATTGTTGTGGATGAGCGGCAGCTCGTACACCAGCGCCGTAGCAGCGATCATGATGTCGAACGCCAGTGGCTGGGACGCGGTCCTGACGAGATTCTGCCCTGAAATGGCTGTGCTGCGGAGGACTCCGAGCAGCGGGTACGGCCCTGCCGTTGTTGGCCCAGACTACTGCGGTAAGGGCCATCCAACACTTACAGCGCCGATGAGCCCGGTAAACGCGGATTCAGAAAATTAGCGGACCTGATTCATCTCCTCAATAATCTTCTCCGCCGTCGCTACTTGGCCCACTGTGCCGCGCACCGCCAGCGCGCCCAGCGTGCCGTACGTGAACAGGCGGTGCGCCAGCGCGGTGGTGCGGACCTGCGTTGCAGCCTTGTTCAAACGTTCCCGGGAGGGGTTCGGCAGGTAGAAGACCCCGATTATGTTGTCGGGCCCGCTGGGCAGCGTGTACTGGACCGTCACCGACGGAGTGCTTGCGGGCCGGTCCAGTTGCTTTACCAGCCAGGCAGTCAGCGCCATGTGGTCGGGCGAAGTGCGCACCACGATAGTCTTGCGGGCGCTATAAGTGAAGATTCGCTGAATGTCGGCTACCGAGCGAATCAGGGTCACCATCTCATACATCTCCGTCGGGGCTCGTGGATTGGACAGATTAAACACATGCGTGACATCGTCGCCGGAAAGCACGTAGTCATTCGGCGCGGGCGAAGGCGCGCCTGCCGCCTGATCGAGCTGGTTGGCGAGCCATGTGGCCATCGCGATCTGGCTGCCCGTGCCACGTATTGCCACGGCGTGCAACGTGTCATAGATAAACAGCCGCTTGACGTCAATGATGGCGCGAAGGTTCGTCACGACCTCCTGAAGCTGCTGGGATGTTGATACGTGCGAGAGGAAGAACATGCGGACCATGTCGTCGCTGCCGGCCTGATAATCCTGTGGCGACGGCGGGGGCATGGCCCGGTCGAGCTGCCGGATATACCAGGCTGCCATGTCAAGCTGCGCGGACGTGCCGGTTACGGAAACAGTTCGCTGCAAGTCGTCCGCCCAGATCTGCTGGATTCCTCCGGTTGACCGGATGAGGGTCGCGATCTGGTTCATCTGGTCCGCCGTCTCATTCTGCGTGAGGTGAAAGCTGCGCGTGGTTTGTGCGGCGGCCACCGAGGCGGCCAGCGCGGTCGAAAGGAATATGATGGTCCCGGCAGGTCTCATGGCTGTTCCTCTGATTCCTTGACGGCACCGGCAGCGAAAACGTGCAGACTTCTCCGGGCAGGAAAGGCGCTCTCATCTTTCGATCCGAGTTGCGACGGTTACAAACGGGGTTGAACCGGCACAATGATGAGCCCTCTGCTTCCGGCAGTCATGGTTGGCAAAAGTGAGGTCATCGGAAACCCGGACGTATCACCTCGCTCGTCCCTGCCTGCGCCAGGATCAACGCCCACCGCCTTGCGAACCTTTGGCATCCCCGGCGTCACCTGACAGCCCTGCATGCAAGCCCGATCCATCAGAGGTCAGCATCATCTGCTGCATCTATTACCAGTCCACGGCCGCCCCATCATCCGCGTCGTATGCTTCCGGATTGCGCCAGTCGTGGCCAATCTTGTCGGCCATGGCGTTGTCGTCGAGCTCGATGCCCAACCCTGGCCCGGTGGGCAGGTCGAGATAGCCGTTGTGCACGGTAAACGGTTTCTTGAGATATCCCTCGCCCAGTGATACTTGCTCCTGGCAGAGGAAGTTTGGAATGGAAGCCGCCATCTGCACGCCGGCGGCGAGCGAAATCGGTCCGAGAGGATTGTGTGGCGCGATAGTCGCGTAGTACGCCTCGGCCATGCCGGCGATCAGGCGCACTTCGGTAATGCCGCCCGCGTGGCACAAGTCGGGTTGCAATACGGTGGCGGCGCGCTTCTCCAGCACTTCGCGGAAGCCCCACTTCGTGAACACGCGCTCGCCGGTAGCGACCGGCAGGAACGTTCCGCGCGCGATCTCCGCCATCACATCGTGCTCCTGGCAGTTGACGATTTCTTCGACGAACATAGGCTGGTAGGGCTCGAGCGCCTTGATAAGCAGCTTCGCCGTGGCCGGGCTGATGGCGCCGTGAAAATCGATCGCGATATCGATTTCATTTCCCACGGCGTGGCGCAGCTCGGCGAACTTCTCGGCCGCGTATTGCACCGCCGCCGGCGTTTCGATATAGCGCGCCGGGCGCTTGTTCGCGGGACCGGTCTTGAACGCCGTGAACCCTTTGGCGACGCCGGCTTTCAGCGTGTCCACGCTATCGCCGTGGGCATAGACCCGGATGCGGTCGCGCGTCGGCCCGCCGAGCAGCTCGTAGACAGGAACGCCGAGCGCTTTGCCTTTGATGTCCCACAGAGCCTGATCGATGCCGCTAAGGGCGCTGGTCAATATGGGACCGCCGCGATAGAACGCATGTTTGTAAATCGCCTGCCAGTGGTGCACCACGCGGCGCGGATCTTTGCCCACCAGATACGGCTCGATTTCCTTCACAGCCTCCGCGCAGGTCAGGGCCCGGCCTTCGGTAATGGGCTCGCCCAGCCCGATAATGCCGGCGTTCGTGTGGACTTTGAGAAACAGCCAGCGCGGCTTCACTATAAACGTCTCGAGTCTGGTGATCTTCAAATTATCTTTCGGAGAAATGGGCGCTTTGCCCGATGCGTGTTCCTGTGCGGCCGCTTCCACGCCGGCGAATGCGGCGAGACCGGTGCTGGCGAACGCGCTGCGAATGATGGAACGGCGGTCGATCGGTTGCATAGAACTCCTTTTAATGGCTGAGTAATGGAAATGCCGTGATGCGAAGTTTGGCCGAGCCGTATGGAATCAGAGTCAACGATTCTAGCGGTTCGTTCGATTGAACCGGGCTTTGTGGTGGTGGCGCGGCCGAGCCGTTCAGCAGTCTCCACTCCGGAATGCGACGGCCTTTCGCGACCAGCTCCACGGGGGCGCCGTCCGGACTGAATGGATAATCGCCGACTTGCTTTTCGCGCATGGCGATGCCGGACTCGGGCCGCGCCGGATCGAGCGCCAGTGCATAATTCCACGGCGTAGCCGGATAAACTTCCCAATCTGCCGCGGGTGACTTGTCGTGCAGTTTCTTCCATTCCTCCCCGACCTTGAGCGAGTAGACCAACGGTCCACCCTCGATCGCTACAGAGTCCTGATACCAGCGCGACACCCGCAACCGCATCGGAAATGTCAATTCGACCGCGTCGCCCGCGCGCCACTCGCGATCGATCCGGTGAAAGCTGCCCGGCTGGATACCGTTCTCCGGCTTTCCGTTGACCGTGATACTCGCGCCCGCGGCCCATCCCGGAATCCGCAGCTCGAGCGGAAAGTGCGCGGGCTTCTCCGGGCTCACTTTGAGAGAAATCTTTTCGCGAAACGGATAAAGCGTGTCCTCGGCGATCGCAACCTTCGTGCCGCCGCGCACGACGCTGCGCACCTCGCTCGGCCCATACGCCACCGCGGCTAGTCCGTCGTCCTGGGTCGCCATCCACAAGCTCGCCACAAACTTTGGCCAGCCCTGGTGGAAGTTGGATGTGCAGCAGCCAAAATTCGGCTCGAGGCCGAATAGGTTTGAGTCCGGTCCGTTATTGGTCCAGTCGCGCTGGTGGAGCGTGCATAGCACCTGGTTGGGTTGCTGATCGTACTGGTGCGCCCACATGTCCGCCGAAAACGTGCCGGGCAGCGGATTGTACGCCATCTTCTCCAGGCGATCGCCCAGAGCCGCATCGCCGAAAATGGCCAGAAGGCGCTCGACCGAGAACATGCCCTCGACCACTGCGCACAACTCAGTACCCTGCGACGGATTCTTGCCCGCGTAGTGCTCGTCGCCCGAATGCACGCCGTTCGGCAATAGGTGATAGCGGTCCATTTCCGCCAGTTGACGGGTTACGGCGGCACGGTCGGAGTTGTCGCGTGAGACCAGCCACCATTCGCCTTCTGTCTTGAGCGCCATGGCGTTGTTCACCACATGCGTGGCCAGCGTGAGCTGTTGCGGGTTCACTTTCGACGTGAACGCAAAGTCGGCGAACTGCCCTTTCCAATCGTGCCCCTCATCGCGCAGTTTGCGCGCGAGGTCCAGCAGGCCCGTATCGCCCGTTCGATTGTAGAGCCAGAGAACGCTAAGCACTTCATCGCCCCAGCGGAACACGGCCCATTCCTTAAGCGGACGCGATTCCATCATGCGCAACTGATAAGCGAAGTAGCGCCGCATGAGTGGAATCACGCGGGCGTCGCCGGAGACCTCCGCGTACTGCGTCAGCGCTTTTAGCATGATCATGTTCGGCCACCAGTCCTGGTTCTTCTCGGGGCCGAGAGAGCCGTCGGGCCGCTGGTGCGTGATGGTCCAGTCCATCCAGCCGCGCACTTTGCTGGTCAGACGCTGATCGTCGAGCAGGTAAGCCAGCGGGACCAGACCGTCGAGAAAGTACGGCCCGCGCTCCCAACTTTCGCCGGTGCCGCCCAACCAGCCGCTGTTCGGGCCGACGTCGGGCCAAAACTCATCCAGATGTCCGCTCAACCCATCAGCCTGAATGCGGAGCTGGCGCGCCAGCCAGCCGCGCGGACGCACCGAGCCGAGCGGCAGCGAATCGAAGCGATTCGGCGCGAGCGGCGTCCGGTTTCTTATGGCCTGCGCGGAAGCTGCTTCGAGACAAAATACGGCCGCCAAGAAGACAGCGTCGCTGCAGGAAATGTGCACGGTGGACTTATTGTATATCTCGATCCGCCGGTGCGCGCTTTGCCCAATGGATCGCAATGCCGCCCAGCACGAAGGTGCGCGCAGTGACTTCGCAAAAATCCATCGCGCGAAGCAGCGTTGCGAATTCTCTCGCGGATAGAAAGCCTCGCAGCGAATTGGGAATGTAAGTGTAAATACGCGCCCGTCCGTGAAGAATCAAACCCCAGAACGCTCCTTGCGCGTAAAGATAACCAAGGTAAATGAGACGCAGCCATGCGGAATTGGGCAGAAAAAAATCCAGACTGACGAGCATCCCGCAAGGCTTCAGCACACGGTGCACTTCCGCGATCGCATGCGCAAGGTGAAAAAAATTACGGAGTCCGTAACCGATGAAGACAGCGTCGAATATCGCAGGGGCAAAGGGCAGTAAAGCCGCGTCAGCGCAGACCGCATTCCCTAATCCGCTGCGGCGCAGCATGCGGTCACTTAAATCGGCCGCCGTTATCCGCGTGCCAGGGTAGCGCAGCGCCACCAGCTTCGCAAAATCTCCAGTCCCGCATGCCAGGTCGAGAACTCTGCCTTCCCTCGGAATGGCTGCGCGTGCTACCGCCAGCCGCTTCCACCGGCGGTCCATCCCGTATGAAAACACACGCGTGATGAAATCGTACCTGGGCGCGATCGTCGAAAACAGATCGCGCATAAGGCGGGAATCCTGCTTCTCAGGAGGAACAGTGCGCAGAAATGCCGATTATAGCAGGCGGGGCGATTTTCTCTTCCGCCTGGACGCCAGAATTATTGCGGTTCAGAATTCGGAATCGCGGATTTGGAATCTGGTATGGCGGCCATACGCGCGGGTCGCGCGTCGTGCTCCGCGTGACAGGGTGGCACGAATACCTGACACCTGGCGCCTGCTTTTCACCCCGCCAGCGTCCGGCGTCCGCGCGCTGCCACGCGTGGCATTGGCACCACTGTGCTGGTGCTCAGCTGCGAAACCGGCGGGTTAGCTGACGCTTCCATCATTTGCACCATCGCATGCGCCGGCATGTCTTCGGCTTCTTTGGCAAATGTCAGGCAATTGCAATCCGAATCAAAATCGACTTTTATCAGATCGCCGCCGCGAACCTGTTGGGTCGCGATCAAGTTCGACATCGGCTGCACCAGCGCGCGATCGATGGCGCGCTTCAAGTGGCGCGCTCCATATTTCATGTCCGTACCTTCAGCCAGCAGATGATCCTTCGCCGGTTCGCTCAGTGAGAAGACAAAAGGAGTGGTGGTCGCGGAGCTGAAGATCCGCTGTTGCAGGATGTTCAGCTCGAGCCCCAGTATTTTCCGCAGCTCGGCCTGCCCCAGCGGCTTGAACACGACGACCTTGTCGATGCGGTTCATGAATTCGGGTGTAAATTTCCGCCGTGCCGCCTCGATTCCCGCCCGGGAGATCTTATCCGTGGTGTCCTCATCCATCTGGCCCCTGCCATGCAATTTTTCGATCTCGGAAGCTGCAAATCCTAGATTGGGTCTCAATATGGAACCCATTTCGGAAGCGCCGAGGTTGCTGGTCATGAAGATCAGGGTGCGCGAAAAATCGACACGCCGGTTGTCGCCCAGCGTCAGTGTAGCTTTGTCCAGGATGCCGAGCAGTAAATTCCAGAGCGCGTCACTGGCTTTTTCGATCTCATCGAACAGTACGAAACTCAACTTCATCTTCTCGGTCTGGTACTGATTCAGCACTTCCTGGCTCAGCAGCGGGTGCGTCTCGCGGTGCCCCAGATATCCGGGAGGCGAACCTATCAACTTGGCAATTTCATGGCTGTGCTGAAACTCCGCGCAATCAATCTTGATCATGGCGCGCGCGTCGCCTACCAGGCTCTCCGCCGTCGCCTCCACCAGTCGCGTCTTGCCGGAACCTGTCGGACCGAGGAACAGGAAATTCCCTATGGGACGTCCCGGACCATTCATTCCTGCCAGATACATCTGGTAAATGTTCACGATGTGGTCGACAGCTTCGTTCTGGCCGACAATCCTCTTGTGCAGGTCCGTGTACAATTTTTCGGCGTCTTGACCAGTTTGCGTCGGATCTAGTTTCTTGTTCAGCCGTACCATATTGACTCTCCACCTCTCAGATCCCGGGCCCCATATACTCATACTCACTACCGGGATTGAGCAACTGACATGCCAACTTTTCGGAGCCTCCTACTTCTTTGGTTTCAAAGGTCTCATTTCCACTCTGCTGACCAGAGTGCGCTCCGGCATCCGAAGAAGCCCAGTTACCACTTCCGCCACGTCTTCGGGAGCGATTTTCCAGTCGCCGCGCGTCCCAGCGCCGCTTCCGAATTCCGTATTCACGCTGCCTGGCATAATGTAGCTAACCCGGATGTTTTCATACCGATAGTCAAGCATAAGGGCCTCGCTTAACCCGTTAAGCCCGAATTTCGACGCGTTGTAACCCGCGCCGCCCGAGAAGGCGTTCTTGCCAGCCAGGCTGCTTATATTGATGATGTAGCCGCCTCCCGCGTTATTAAGTCTTTGTAACGCTTCCCGGCAGCAGTAGAACACACCGGATAGATTCAGTTCGATCATCCGGTGCCATTCCTCCGGAGAAAGCTCGCCGAGGCGGCGGAATATTCCCACGCCGGCGTTGTTGATTAACACGTGCAACGCTCCAAAGCGGTTGTCCACACTTTGGAAGAAGCGGCGCACATCGGCCGGTTTCGACACATCGGCGGCTTCGCCGTACACATTCCGGCCCGTGCCTTGCGCCATTTCCTTGGACGCCGTCGCCACGGCCTCCGCCGACCGTCCGCAAAATGCCACCGATGCGCCTTCCTCGAGCAGTCGTTCCGCAATCGCCCGCCCGATGCCGCGCGTCCCGCCGGTTACTACCGCAACTTTGCCCGATAGAAACTTATCCATCACTAGATCTTACGCGCCAGGCGCGGCTTCGGCTTCGGACGGGACTGTTAAAATCCGTAAGGAAAGTATCGACGGGCGTCGCTGCGCTCTCGCCACCTGGCATGCCGCCATGCAATCCGAACTCTCCGCCGCTTCCCACAACTGAGCCTAATCACTCGATTTAGCGCGCCTTTCGCTCGTTCGGGCTGCTGCGCTCTGTTAACATATAAGTAGAAAGTTTCGAATGACCCCCGCCGCGCCGACCGCCACATGGCGGAGAGTTTGTGAAGAATATTTTTCGCGCCTGATCGAGGATTTGGAGCAACAAGTCGAATCCGAGGTAGAGTCGCGGGTGACTGCGGCCATTGACGCTGCTGTGCGTGGAGCCGTTGCCGACGCCGCCAGCGAGAGCCGCCGCGCTTTGGCGGAAGAGCTCAACCAGGCTGTGCGGCGCCTCCGCCAAGCGGCCAATGTAGATGACCTCTATGCTGTTTTGCTGGACGTGACCGTGCCTTTCTGCGAGCAGGCGGCAGTCTTTTCAATCCACGATAAAATAGCCCACGCCGAGCGCATGCGGCGCCCCGCCGAAGTCCATTCCGGCGAGAATGGCGCCGCGCCCAGCCTGCCGGCCCTCGAATTCCCGGTATCCGAGGCGGCCGCCTTTTCGACCGCCATCGACACGCGCGATCCCGTGATCGCCATGAGTACTCCCGCCGAGGTGTCGGGCCCGCTGGTGGGCTTGTTCGGGCATAAGCCGGACGAACGCGTCTATTTGTTTCCTCTGCGCGGCGGTTCGGAAGTCACGGCACTCTTCTATGCCGCGGGCCATTTGCAGCCGCCACCGCTCGAGTTGCTCGCCGAAGTGGCCGGTTTGCAGCTTCAGATTTGGAAAGCGGAGGCTGCCGCAACCGCGATCATTCCCCAGCCCGAGCCTAAAATTGCGGATGCGCTCGTCAACATTTCTGGTGCCGCGGCGAAATCAGCCGAACCCGGGAAAGCCGCCACTGCGGTGGCTGCCGGCGGCAATGCGCCCCGGCAGCATACGGAATGGTGGAACCTCTCCCGTGAAGAGCAGCAGAAGCACTTGGCGGCGCAACGGTTCGCTCGCGTGCAGGTGGCGGAGATGCGTCTGGGGAAGCCCGATGCCCTTCGTTCGGGACGGGAGACCGGCAACATCTATGCGCCCCTTCATGCGCAAATCGACGCCGCGCGCGAAAAATTCCGCGAGCTGCACATGACGGCGCCCACGATGGTCGATTACCTGCATTTGGAAATGATCCGCAGTCTGGCTGACGATGATGCGATCCTGCTTGGCCCGAGCTATCCCGGCCCGCTGGTCTAGAATCCACGCGATCCTGCTGTTCTGCGCCGTCGCCGCGCTCCCTACGGCTGCGCAGGATCTGGCCTCGCTCGTGAAGGCGTATCGCGACACGCCTTCGATGGCGCGGCGGGCGCGGATCGAGCAATTGGCCTCTCTCCACGCTAAAGACCAGACCGGCGCGCTCGCCCAACTGGCTTTGGGCATCGCCGCCTTCGAGCAGAAAGATTACGATCGCGCGTCGCGGTATCTGAAAGCAGCACAGGCGCGGCTTCCCAAGATCGAAGATTACGCCGTCTATTACCTGGCGTCGGCGCGGCTCCAGGCCAGAGACGAAGCCGGCATCCCCAAACAGCTGGAAATGTTTCAGAAGCTGCCCATTGCCTCGCCCCTTGCCGCGCGCGCTACCGTCCTGCAGGCCAAGGCGCTGATCGATTTGCAGAACCCCGCTGAGGCCGTGCGCATCCTGCGCGAGCGCTACGCCGGCTTGCCCCAGCCTGACGCCGACCTCACGCTCGCCGCGGCCTATGAGGCTGCCTCCGACCCGGTCAACGCCGCTGCTTATTATCAGGGAGTCTATTTCGGCTATCCCGATACCGATGCCGCCGTGCGCGCTGCCGCCGCCATCGTTTTGCTAAAGAACGCCATGGGCTCGGCATATCCGCCCGCAACGCCGGAGCAGATTCTGAAGCGCGGAGACAGGTGGCTGGCCGCCCGCGAGTATAAGCAGGCGCGCCAGGAGTTCACATCGATGGTCGGCGAACTGGGCGGTCTGGAACGCGATCAGGCGCGCGTGCGCATCGCCGCCGCCGACTATCTGAGCGGCGAAACACCGGCCGCTTACCGCTACCTGCAATCGCTCGACGTTGGACATTCGGAAGCCGACGCCGAGCGCCTGTACTATCTCGCCGAATGCCAGCGCCGCATGAACGATCAAGACGACATGCGTGTCACCGTCAGGCAGTTGAGTCAGGACTATCCGCAGTCGCCGTGGCGCCTCAAGGCGCTGATCTCGGCCGCCAATAGTTACCTGCTGCAGAACCGGCCTGACATTTACGAGCCCCTCTACAAAGCGGCTTACCAGGACTTTCCGAACGACACGACAGCAGCGTACAGCCACTGGAAAGTTTCCTGGAGCGCCTACATTCGCCGCCGCCCGGAGGCCGGCGAAAAGTTGTGCGAGCAGATCGACCACTATCCTGTCGCTCCCATGACTGGCGCAGCCATGTATTTCTTAGGCAGGCTGAGCGAGAGGGAGAACGATTTCAGCGCCGCCCGCGCCTATTACACGAAGATTGTTTCCCTGTTTCCGAACTTCTATTACTCGACGCTCGCCCTGCAGCGGCTGTCGGAGCCGAGACTGGTCGCGGCCGAGCCATCGGCCAAGGTGGCGCAGTTTCTCAACGGCATCGTGTTTGCCGATCGGCGCGTTCCCTCCGATCGCGAGCTTTCATCGACCACGCAACTGCGTATCGAGCGCGCGCGCCTCCTCATCGCCGCC
>DATLVQ010000229.1:0-4182 GCA_035577325.1 Bryobacteraceae bacterium
GGGAGCGGCTGTATGCTTATGTGGAATCCGGCGGCGTGCTGTTTGCCACGCACGTTCAGGGAAGCCAATTCTTTCCTCTATTCGGAGTAGCGGGATTTTCCACGAGTCGCGAAGACCATGCGGTGCATTTTGTGGACTCCACTTCTGACGCCGCTCTTCATTACATCAACCGGCCGGAGGAACGCGACATCGTGCTTGGAGATGCGCATCGCTACCGGGAAATTAACTGGACCACGCATTACAGGCTCGCCGGCGCCGTAGCGCTTGGAAAGTTTCCAAAAGGTGCGGCAGCCTTTATCCGCAACCATTACGGGCGTGGCATCGCATACTCGCTCGGGCTGTCGTTCAGCGATTCCACGCTTCGAATGGCGCTTGGCCAGAACTACGAGGCGGAGCCGGCATGGGCGAATGTTTTTGCGCCAGCGGCGGATGTTCTCCGCATGCTCCTGCGCGCGATCTACGAAGCCAACGTTCACCCGTTCGTCCTCATCCACACCATTCCGGACGGTTTCGAGAGCGCATTGTTGCTGAGTCACGATATCGACGCGCGCGAATCGTTCCGCAATTCGGTCGCGTTCGCCGACATGGAGCAACGGTACGGCGCCACCAGCACTTTCTTCGTGACGACGAAATACTTTGACGACGCCACTGATTCGGGTTATTACACCCCCGGGAATTGCGCTTACTTGCGACAGGTTTTCGCGCGCGGCTTCGATTTGGGCTCTCACACGGTTTCGCATCTGAAGACCTTCAACCGGTTTCCGGCCGGCGAAACGCCAATCCGCTTTACCGCGTACAAACCCACGGAGACGCCCACTGTATTCGGCGAAATAGAGGTAAGCAAAGAGCTCCTGGACCGTGACATAGCAGGCCAGCACACGATTGCATTTCGCGCCGGGGAATTGAGCCACCCGCCGCAATTGATCCAATCGCTGGAAATTGCCGGCTATCTGGTAGACTCAACGCGCGCCGCGGGAAGCACGCTCACCAATTATGCGTATCGCCCGCTAGGCGAGGTTCATTTGGGATCTCCGGTCAGCAGCATGATTGAGGTCCCGGTGACGCTGGACGATTCCATGGGCTATTTGACGCCGGCAACCCTCGAGAGGACTGTCAAGCAGTGGCTGGACATCATTACTGCCAACGCGGAGAACAATAACATCACCTGCCTGCTGATCCATCCGACCGATACAACCTACAAGTTGAATGCGGAAGAGCGGCTATTGCAGGCGTGCCATCAAAAACCGATATGGACCGGCAGCGTGACACGGTTCGGCCTCTTTGCCCGCGCGAGGGCTTCGATTCGCGCGACAGTTTTCGGGGGGGCGGACCATCTCGTGATTGAGTTGAACAAGACGCGTTCTGAATTGCCGCGTGGATTGACGCTCGTGATCGAGCCCACCGCACATCGAACCACCATCGCGGTCCGGGATGGTGACGGTGCCGACGTACCCTTCATTACCACCATCAAGCCCGAAAGAACGTTGCTCATCCTGCGTCCGTAAACGCCACCCGACTATTGTCCGACGAGTGAACGGCTCCGTTGACACATCCAGCATGGGGTAGTAACATCTCCCTCCGCGAGGCTAGAAAATCATCGGAGTTACCGGCGAAGGACTCGATACCGGGCAGCTTCCTGAATGCAAAATTCTTGCATACGCTGGCGGCCCAGTCGTCAACTCCAGGGCTACAGCCGATAGCGGGGGCGACGTTATCCGGGTTTGCCTTGGGCGGTTGGATAATGAGCTATGAGACGCAGGAATTTCATTCAATTTGCCGCGGCAGGTGTTGCGGCGCCAGCCCGGTCAGCACGAGCGGCTCCGGCCGCCCCCTCGCGTCCGGTTTTGTTTCATGCAGGCACGCAGCAGGGCCACTCTCCCGACGTGCTTCGGTGCATGGCGGCTTTCGGAGTGAAGCACATTTGCAGTGGTGAGATCTCGTCGCGCCTTGATGAGAAATGGTCGGCAGACAGCCTGTCGCGCTTGCGCGAGCAGGTCGAATCCTTCGGCCTGAGCCTTGCGATGGTCCCGCTGCCGATGCCTTCGGTGACCATCAACAAGACCAGTTATCCGAATATCCTGCTCGGTAAGAGTCCCGAGCGGGACCGCGAGATCGACGAAATCAGCACCATGATCCGCAATGCGGGGAAGGCGGGCATCCCTGCCGTGAAGTACAACCTGACTTACCTGGGGGTCGTTCGCTCCGGGTACGCGCCGGGCCGTGGTGGCACCCGCGGCAGCACGTTTGTCTTTGAGACAGCGAAAGTCGACCCGCAGGTGTTCGAAATGGTGAAGGGTGATGACGACATGATGTGGGAACGAATCGAGTACTTCCTGAAGCGTGTGGTTCCCGTCGCCGAGGACGCGAAAGTGAAAATCGCCTGTCATCCGAACGATCCGGGGATGCCCAAAGGTGGATTCCACGGAGTGCCGTCGGTACTGAGTTCGGTCCACGGACTGAAGCGATTCATAGACCTGGTTCCCAGCACTTATCACGGATTGAACTTCTGCCAAGGCACAGTCTGCGAAATGCTGGACGACCCGAACAAAGAGATTCCGGACGTCATTCGTTATTTCGGATCGCGCAAAAAGATATTCAACGTTCACTTTCGCAATATTAAAGGGCATCGTCTGGATTTCCGAGAGACATTTCCGGACGAAGGGGACGTCAACTTCTTGGAGTGCGCCCGCGTATACCGGGAGATCGGCTACGACGGCATGCTGATGCCCGACCACGCCCCGCAAATCGAAGGAGACAAGAGCGGGCTCGCCTTCGCTTTCGAGATCGGTTACATCCAGGCCGTGATCCAGATGGTGAAAAACGAAGCTTAAATTCGCGCCGGGTCTGGCGAAGCACGAAACGTCGACGGTCGCTTCTAATGGGATGAGGCGGCCCGAAGAACGGCGAATTGCTCAAAGTGGCAGAAGAAGCGGGCTTCGATGAATTCGTAACCGGCGACGGCCCGCCGGAATACTCACTGCCAGTTCGTTGGAATGGGCACGCGGCCAGGAGCGCTCAATTGTTACGGTAGGCAGCAGCTTTGCCTTCCCAAGGCCCGATGTAGACTACGGCACGTGGTTTGGCGGCGCGCAACATCTCCGCGCCTTTTTCCGTGACGTTGGTGCCTTTCAGGTCGACTTCGCGGAGAGACGGCATAGCAATGAGGGCCGCGACGGCTTCATCATTGATACGTCCGCAGCCTTGCAGTTTCAGCCGCTCGAGACCGGTAAGTGATTCAAGTTGCTCTAACCATTTCTGGGTGACGCTGAGGGTGCTTACTTCTCCCAGCTTCGCGCCTTCGATTCCGACCGATGTCGATACGCAAGAGAAGCGCAGTTCGCGCAGGTTCTTGAGAGTGAGAACGGCCTGGAGTCCGGTGTTGGACATGGCGATACTCCAGACATTCTTGTCGTTGCCCTGGCGGCCGCTCAGATCCAGGTAAGTCAAATTCGGCATCTGGCGTAGCGCCTGCATGCCGGCATCGCCCAGTTCGTTGCCGCCCATGGTCAATGCCCTGAGGTTTGTCAGGCTGGTGAGCCGTTCGAGACCGACATCCGTCATTAAGGTAGAGCCGACATCGAGCGATTCGAGTAACGTGAGGCCGGCAATATGCTCAAGCGCGGTGTCGCCGGCCTTGGTGCCGTGCAGGTTGAGGCGCCTGAGACGTTTCCAGTCTTTGATGGCGGCGATACCTTCATCGGTGACGTACTCGGCGAAATAGAGACTGAAATCGGTAACACCGCGCAGGTTCCTGATCTCTTGCATGCCGCCATCAGTGATGTGGGTGAGCGAAAGATCAAGCACACTCAAGGCGGAATAGCGGTTCAAGCGGCGGAGGTCGGTGTCGGTGACCCAGGTCCCACGCAGGCTGATGGCGGTGACGAGGCCCTTAGCGTTGCGCGCCACAGTGCCGCCGAGGTCGGTGATCCACTGAGTGTCCTCCCTGGTTGGAGTTTCGCCACAGGCTGAAACTGCCCAGAGAATGAGGGCGAACCAAAGGGCTTTCATTGGCGGATTCTCCGGTTGGGCAAAGCCGAATCACGATCGAATACGATTTGACACTCGGGCAGAGCGGTTTTCAGGGCGTGCAATGCGTTCTCCGTGACGAGCGTGTGATAGATGTTGAGGGCGCGCAGCTCAGTCATGGAGCCCAAGGTTTGGGCGCCCTGATCGGTAATGCTG
>DATLVQ010000230.1:0-13847 GCA_035577325.1 Bryobacteraceae bacterium
GCGCCGGATGCCTGATTGTGCCCGCCGATTTTCCCGCGGGCAGGACCGTGATTCGCGCGATCGCGCCGCGGACGGCTTTCGCGCGCGCGGTCAGCCGGCTGATCCCGCCGCCCCGGCACCGGCCAGGCATCCATCCGACCGCGGTGATCAGCCCGGAGGCGGAGATCGGCGAGGGTGTCGAGATCGGGCCGCATGTCAGCATCGGTGACGGCTCGCGCATCGAGGCCAATTGCCGGATCGGCGCAAGCTGTGCGATAGGACGGCGCGTGCAGATCGGCAGCAACAGTATTCTGCATGCACTTGTTACCATTTACGCCGATGTGGACATCGGCAACCACGTCATTCTGCACTCCGGCTGCGTCATCGGCGCCGATGGCTTCGGGTTTGTGATGGACGACGGGCGCTACCAGAAGTTCCCGCAGATTGGACGCGTGGAGATCGGCGACTTCGCCGAAATCGGCGCAAACTCGTGCATCGATCGCGCGGCGCTCGGCTCGACCAATATCGGCGAAGGCACAAAGCTCGATAACATGGTCCATGTGGGGCATAACTGCCGGATTGGGCGGCACGTAGTAGTGGCGGCGCAGACCGGGCTCTCGGGCGGCGTGGTGGTGGAGGATTACGCGGTGATCGGCGGGCAGGTCGGAATCGGCGACAAAGCGCGCATCGAGTCACATGCGGTTCTGGGCTCGGGCTGCGGCATTCTGACGTCGAAGACCGTTCACGCCGGGCAGGTGATGTGGGGAACGCCCGCGCGGCCTCTCAAACAGCACCTGGAACAACTTGCAAACCTGGCACGGCTGCCCCGTTTGCGGGACGAAGTCGCCGAGCTGAAGCAGCGGCTGACCGAGATCGAAAAGGCCAAGACCTGATGCTGATTATCGTGGGCGGGCATACGCGCAGCATCGGAAAGACCTCGGTGGTGGCCGGCCTGATCGCGGCGCTTCCGGAGTTGAACTGGACTGCCATCAAGATCACGCAGTACGGCCATGGCGTTTGCTCGACCGATGGCGAGTCGTGTGAGTGCGCCGTCACAGATGTGGATCACCCGTACGCGATTTCGCGGGAAACGGACGCCACAACTGGGACCGATAGCAGCCGCTTTTTGGCAGCGGGCGCTCGGCGGTCCTATTGGGTGCGCACGGCGGCGGGCCAACTGGCATACGCCGTGCCAGAAATGCGGCGCATATTCGAGACCAGCGAACACACGATCGTCGAATCCAACAGCCTTCTGCAGTTCTTCAAGCCGGATCTGTACCTCGCGGTAGTGGACTTCAGCGCCCAGGATTTCAAGCCGACGAGCCTGGCGCATCTGGACCGCGCCGATGCCCTGATCGTGATCGATCGCGGCAGGGAACAACCCCTCTGGAGCGGTGTTTCGCGCGGACTTTGGGAATCGAAACCGAAGTTTCGCGTCCGGCCGCCTCAGTACGTCACTGCCGTCATGGCGGAACTGGTCAAAGGACGGCTCAGCTCCCCGACAACGTCGTCTGGCGCCATAGCGGGCGCCGAAAATACGGATCCCTGGGCCGCAAGATAGCCGCGCAACGCACGCAAGCCATCCTGAAGAATCTGATCGACGTGATCGATTTCGCTGTGCATGCGCAGCAACTGCTCGCGCACGCGCAGATCGCCGGGCGCGGCGATGAGATCAAGGTAGGAAGTCAACGCTTCCAATGCGCTAAGCGGCTGCCTGAGCTGATGAGCAAAATCAGCCAGAATATCTTCCGAACGCGCAAAAGCCACAGTCAAGCCTCCTAGAGCTAAATTGTGGGGAGGTCCAATTCAGGACGTTAACGGGTTCCGGGGAACGATTATATCGCAGGCGTGCCGCGAGGCAAGAGATTTCTTTGAGCTGTACGTTATGCGGGCCGAATGCGGTCTTCCGGCACTTCAATCTGCTTTAAGCCTTTGAAAGAAAACAAGAGGTCAACCAGATAAGCAGGCGGATCTGCGCTTGTTTGCTTGATGACAGTGGCGAGCGCGTCGGTGACGGCCGCGTGGAACGTGACACCGTCTATCATCAGTCCGGCCAGGTTGAGGCGCACGCGCTGGTTGGGGGTGAATGCCATCGCTCCTACGGAGTTTGACGCTGGCTCCCACGAAACGCAAGCTCTGGCCTAGGGTTTTCCCTGGGGGTCGAAGTTGCGACCAAGCGTAAAACGGCGATGATCGCGTAAGCAGACTATTCAATGCATGAAAAGTAGCTGATCGTGGGTGCGCAATGTTCTTTTCCGTACAATGGCCCACGCAGCCATGAAGCCGCGGGCTCCCTAAGTCTTGAAGGTGTCCAAACGCGAATCGCACTGAAACGCAAGTTGCACCGATAGGTGTTATCGAAAGTGAACTGACCACTAGTTAGCCTGGCTTACTAACCACTTACAGTATTAACGCGCTCAATACACATCCTTATAATTGGACCGTGGGAGAGAAGTACCATAACCGTTCTCGTACGGCATACGAATCGCGCACCGGCGGAGTACACGGGCGTCTCGGGCGCGGTCCATGGAACCTGCTTCCGCTATTTGTTGCGGTCTGCGGCTGGTGCACGACGCTGTTGCTTTGCCGCGTCATGCTGTCGCGGGAAGGCGCGCAGGTAATGCAAACGGCGGCGCTGGCCACGCGAAATATTCAAAGCAAGATTACATCGAGCATCAGCACGCACGTCGCACCACTCGAAGCATTGGTGGTGCGCTGGGGAGCTGATGCCGACCCCTGGCAGCCGGAGTGGGAATCTGAAGCGAAGCAGTTGCAGCAGCGCTATCCGGCTCTCGAGTCCATCAACTGGGTGGATTCTGCTTACAACGAACGTTGGGGAATTCCGTCGCCGCGGATTCAACCGGAATCTGTGCGCTCGGCGATGGATGCCGCACGCGCCAGCGGCAAGACCACGATCGCTCCGGCGGGCGGCGCGGGCGAGGGCAGCCGGCCGCTCCTGGTACTCATCCCTGTTTTCCGACATGAGAACTACAAGGGATGCGTAATCGCCACACTGGGGACGGAGCACTGGCTGCATTCGGTGGTGGATGCGGAAATCCCGCGCGGGTATGCCGCCTCTATCTGGCACCGCGGAGCACAGCTGTACATGCGCGACCCCGCACCCCAGTTCCACGGAAACCCGCACTTGTCCGAGGCCAGCATCAATTTTTATGGGATGCCGTGGGTTGTGCGCGTCTGGCCCACGCCCGATGAGTGGACGCAATCGCGCAACGTCCTTTTCGGCCTCAGCCTGGTGGTCGGACTGCTGATTTACACGAGCGGCGCGCTGGCCGTGGCTGCGCGGCGCAGAGCCCGCGACGTGGAGTGGGCCCGCCATCAGATGGCGGCGCAGCAGGAAGATCTGCGCGAAGCCAACGAACGGCTGGAGACGGTAATCCAGGCGTCTCCATTCGCTATCGTTTCGACGCATCTTACGGGTAACATCACGAGCTGGAATGCGGCGGCCGAATCCATTTTCGGGTGGACCGCCGAGGAAGTCATCGACCAACCTCCGCCATTCGTCACCGGCGCGCAAATGGACGAGTACAGGGAGAAGATTGAACGCGCGGGGCGCGGCGAGCCGATAGCCGGCCTCGAACGGAAGCGGCGCCGCAAAGATGGAAGCACGGTCGATGTGGCCATCTGGGCGGCGCCGTTGCGCGACGCTGGCGGATCCGTGGCCGGCATCGTAATGGCCATTGCCGATATCAGTGAGCGCAAGAAACTGGAAGAACAGCTTCGTCATTCACAGAAGATGGAAGCGGTAGGCCGTCTGGCGGGCGGCGTGGCGCACGACTTCAATAACCTGCTCACTATCATCAACGGCTACGGACACATGATGCTCGGCTCGCTCGCAGCGGGCGATCGCCTGCGGTCGCATGCGGAACAGATCCTGAAGGCGGGCAATCAGGCAGCCGCGCTGACGACGCAGCTGCTGGCCTTCAGCCGGCGGCAATTGATCCAACCCAAGGCAGTGGATCTGAATCACGTCATCACCAATCTAGAGAAAATGCTGCGGCGCGTGATCGGCGAAGACATCGCTCTCTACACGCTGTTGAGCGCCGATCTTCATCAAGTGAAGGCCGATCCCAATCAGATGGAGCAGGTGCTGATCAATCTTGTCGCCAACGCTCGTGACGCCATGCCGCAGGGCGGTGTGCTGACGATCACCACGAAGAACGTCCGTCTCGAAGGCGGTTTGAGTTGCGAGGGCGGCGACCTGCCGTCCGGTTCATATGTCGAGATTACAGTTTCCGATACCGGCGAGGGCATGGACACGGAAACCAGGAGCCATCTTTTCGAGCCCTTTTTCACCACCAAAGAGCGCGGGAAAGGCACGGGACTAGGCCTTTCCAGCGTGTACGGCAGTGTACGGCAAAATGGAGGCGGCATCGTAGTGTGGAGCGAGCGTGGCAGCGGCGCTGAGTTCCGCATCTACCTGCCGCTTCTCCGTGAGCCTGCTGAAGTGGTGGAAACGCAGGTGAAGCCGCATGGCATACACCGCGGGAACGAGACGATCCTGCTGGTGGAAGATGAGGCGCCCCTGCGGAAAATGCTGCGCGAATCGCTTTCGTACGCGGGCTACCTTGTACTTGAGGCCAGCGACGGCGCCGACGCACTCAGCCGGTGTGAGCAGCAGGCAACCTCCATTGATTTGCTCCTTACCGACGTCGTAATGCCCTTGATGAACGGCCGCGAGCTGGCCAAGCATTTGACCTCAGTAGCGCCGCAGCTCGAGGTGATCTACATGTCGGGTTATGCCGATGATGTGCTGGCCTATCATGGGACACTAGCGGTGGGCACTGTGCTCATCCAGAAGCCGTTCTCGCCAACGGAGCTGCTCGCCAGGGTGCGGGAAGTCCTGGACGCCCGAAAGCCTGTCTATCAACGCGCCGGCGTTTGACGCGCCTCCTGTTTCGACTGGTAACCAGTCTCAGCTAAGCTAGATGCATGCCTACGAGCCTGGGGTGCTGTGGGCTGGTCAACTGTTCGTCCTCAAGCAACCGGCGCCTCATCAGAAAACGGACCGGGTCTGTGTTAACCAAAAATCATCTGGAAAAAACCTCAACGCCATCGCGCAGAATTGCTGAGGTACTTTCCCGAACAAGGAGAATTATGCGACCGGTTTCGGTTGGCGTTTGTATTACCCTGGCCCTGGCATCGGCGTGTATGGCCCAGGAGCATGAATGGGAAGTGGGCGCCGCGGCTGGCTTCGGTTTCATGCACAACGCCACCATCAACAATCCCACCGGCAGCGTTAGCGCCGGGTTCGACAACCGATTCGCGGCGGGCGTGGTGATCGGACAGGAACTCTACCAGCACTTCGGTGGAGAGCTACGGTACACATTTCGCGATAACGACTTGGTGCTGAAGGGCACGGGCGAAAAAGTGAACATGGACGGGGATTCCCACCTGGTCCACTACGACCTGCTGGTTCACGCTGCCGGCAAGAGTACCCGCATAAGGCCCTTCGCCGCGGCCGGTGGCGGCATTCGCCTGTTCGGCGGCACGGGCCACGAATACGCCCACCAGCCATTCGGCGATTTCGCGCTTCTCACCAAGACCACGCAAGTGAAGCCGCTGATCAGCGTGGGCGGCGGCGTGAAAGTCAGCGTAACCAGCCACGCCACCGTGCGCGTGGATTTCCGGGATTACATCTCCCCGTTTCCGGAAAAGCTATTTATTACCACGCCGGGGGCCAAGATTCACGGCTGGCTGAACGATTTAGTGCCACTGGTGGGCGTGAATTACGTGTTTTAGGCGGATTGGCCTAGCGTTCACCGAAGCTGTAGCCATCGCCGTCTACGGCGTTCCCAGCCGGATGGCCAGCGCCGACTCCAGGAATCTGGCTAATCAACTCAAGAAGCAAGCCGCGATCAAGCGCGATGGCAAGAAGGATCTGAAGCCTTCGAGCGTGGAGGTGCTGCAGCGGGAGGATGGGCCCGTCGTTGTGTATCTATTTCCCCGGTCGAATGAAATCACGAAGCAAGACAAACGGGTCGAGTTCGGCGCACACATCGGCAAGCTTCAGTTCGCGCAGTCGTTCTATGTGGACGACATAAGCTATCAACGCAAACTCGAACTGTGATGGAGCCTCTGCCAGTACTTACTTCACCTTGGCCTGAACTCTGGCCGAGAACCTCGCAACATTCACGATGAATCGCTGGTGCGTGCCTTCGGCGATCTTTTCTTTTTCGTCAAACGCTTCCACTTTGAAATTGACGCGGCGGTCTTCGACTGAGACTACTTCGGTCCGGAATGTCACGGTCATGCCGACGGGCGTGGCGGCCAGGTGATACACATTTACGTGCGTACCGACGGTGTCATAGCCGGGATCGAGCAGCGGCAAGACCGCATTGCGTGACGTGCGCTCAAGGCCCAGTATCATGTTTGGCGTGGAAAGAACGCGCGCGTCCTTCACGCCCATGAAATCGATAGCCACGTCCGGCGTGACGACGAGTTTCTCTTCGTGACGGGTCCCGACGGGAATATCGGCCACCCTAACCCCGTAGTCCGGCGAGGACGCCGCGCATGTAGGCGAACGACGCCTTCATTCCGGTGAACGGATTGTCTTCTTCAATCTCGTATTCGAGCGACACAGTGCCTGCGTAATTCATTCTCTTGAGTTCTTTGAACATGGCGGTGATGGGAAGCACACCCTCGCCCACAGCGCAGCCGCTGCCTCTATCGATGGCGCGCAAGTCCTTGATATGCATGTCGAACAGGCGAGCGCCTGCCTCGCGGATTGACTCGACCACATCGGCGCCGGCGCGGGCGGCATGCCCGGCGTCGATGCAGATACCGCATCGCGCGTCCATATCCTTTACGACGCGGAGCGCGCTCTGCGGAGTCGGAAAATGCTTGTCCTCCGGCCCGTGGTTGTGAATCGCGACCTTGATGTTGTATTCCTTCACGAAGCGCTCGATGCGCGGCATCGTTTCGGCGGTGGGCCCGATGGTAATCATGGGCATGGCGCAGGACTTCGCGTACTCGAAGTATCGACGAATATCGGCATCGTCGTCCTTGGTCAGATAGATTACGCCACCGGCCACGACCTCGATGCCCGCGTCCTGAAACTTTTTGCGGCCGTAGGCCAGCTGCTCCGGCGTGTCGTTGTACGGCAGATGATATTCCTTGACGCTCGCGAAGCGGACATTGAGTTCCTTGATCACTTTGATGGCGAGGTCGAGCTGGTACCCGCGCAAGGAATAAGTCGCCACGGCGAGCTTGATATCGTCGCGCCCGTTGTTGGTGGTCTCTCCTCGGAGTGGCGCGAGACCGAGAGCCCCAGCCCCCAGTAGGAAGCCGCGCCGGCTGCTTGCAAGACCCATATTGCGTGTCTCCTTTCGTGAAACTAGATTCTACACTGATGAAGCTGAGCGTGTGGTCCAATAAACGTTGCTTCTCCCGCCCAGAAAGAGCATTATAGGCGCAGCACGTATTGCGAGTTTGCTGGGAGTCCTCTCATGTCAACGTCATCAAGCAGGCTTTCCGCGGTTATGGTCCTGTCTCTTTTCAGTTCCGCGGCGGTTTTTGCGGGAGACCGAACCCTGCAGCTCAAGTGGAACCAACTTGCGCCACTGCTGACTGGCGAAAAAGTGGTGGTGCACCTTGAAGGTGGCGGGCGCGTGAATGGGCGGGTGGCCGCTGTGCAGCCGGAGGGCCTGGTGCTCAAGGGGCACGATCAGACGGTGGCACGCACGTCGATTCACGAGTTGCGGCTGGTGCACATGCGAGCGCGGGGTCGAATCATCGGGACCGTGACTGGATTAGCTGGGGGTCTCGCCATCGCAGGAGGCATTGCCGCGACGCATTTGTTCTCCGGTGGTAACGGGGTCAACGCATTGATCGTGGTGGCAGTAGTGGGCCTTCCTGTGGCCGGCTATTTTATTGGCAAGGCGGGCGACCGCCAGGAAACCTTCATCCAGATTCTTCCGGATTAGTTCCATGTTCGATGTGGCCTGCCGGCCAGACGTTGCGGCCAGATGCCCTTGGAAACGGCCGGTTGGTCTATGATGTGGAATCGACTCAATGAAGCTCACCGTGCCATTTCTATTTGCCGGCTTTCTTCTCCTGGCTCAGGTTACGCCCCAGCAAGCCATCCACCACTTCAAAACCGCGCCTGGCCTGGAAGTGAAGCTCTGGGCGGCCGAGCCGATGCTCGAAAATCCTACGAATTTCGATATCGACGAGCGGGGCCGCATCTGGGTACTGGAAGCAGTCAATTACCGCCGGCAACTGAAGCATTTGAAGGATTATCGTCCCAATGGCGACCGCATCCTGATTCTGGAGGACACCGACGGCGACGGGAAAGCGGATAAGGTGACGGTTTTCGATCAGAATCCTGCGCTGCGTTCGCCACTAGGCATCGCCGTGCTGGGCAATAAGGTCATCATTTCGCAATCGCCGGACGTCATCGTTTACACCAAGGACGATCACGACCACATCGTCAAGAAAGAGGTTCTGCTGACCGGGTGGCGCGGCGTGGATCACGATCATGGCGTGCATGCCGTCGTTTTCGGTCCCGACGGCCGATATTACCTGAATAACGGCGATCCCGGTTTCGATATCACTGACAAATCAGGTCATCGCTTCGTGAGCGCGCGCTCGGGGCCATACTATGCCGGCTGCGCGCTGCGCGTGAATCCCGACGGTACCGATCTGACTGTGCTGGGCCACGACTTCCGGAATCCTTATGAGCTGGCGCTCGATTCCTACGGTAACATCTGGCAAAGCGATAACGACGATGACGGCAACGCGTGGACGAGGCTGAATTACGTCATGGAGGGCGGTAATTACGGATATTGGGGACCCGGCGGCCGCCGCTGGCAGGAAGACAAGGGGACGCACTTTCACAACGAACTGCCCGGCGTGGTGCCGAATATTGCGCGGCTGGGCGCGGGCGCGCCGTGCGGCATCGTGGTTTATGAAGGCACGCTGCTGCCGAAGAAATACTGGGGGCAACTGCTCCACGCCGAGGCTGGAAAGCGCGTGGTCAACACGTATTTTATCGAGCACACGGGCGCGGGTTACGCGCAGACGACCGAAGAAACGGTCACCTCGCCCGATGGCTGGTTTCGCCCGACCGATGTGGCGGTGGCGCCGGATGGTTCAGTGTTCTTTGCGGATTGGTACGACCCGGTGGTGGGCGGCCACGAGATGAAGGACATCGCGCGTGGGCGTATTTACAGGCTCGCTCCCACGAGCTTTAAGGCAGCGGTTCCGAAGATTGATCTGGAAACGCCGGATGGCCTGGCGGTGGCGCTGCGGTCGCCCGCTCAATCGGTTCGCTATCTCGCATGGATGAAGCTCAAGGAGCAAGGGCAGTCTGCACTGCCGGCGCTGATGGCTATGTGGAAACAGGAAGATCCGATCCTGAGGGCGCGCGCACTTTGGCTGATCGGTGGGCTGGGCGCGGGAGCGGAGGCGCCGGTTCAGGAGGCCTTGCATTCCAGTGACGCGAATTTTCGTGTCCTGGCGCTACGCGTGCTCCGGCTCTATGGGGCGGACATGGTCACTGCCACAAATCCGTTGCTGGACGATCCATCGCCGGTGGTACGCCGCGAGGTGGCCCTAATGCTCCGCGACGTGAAATCGGATGCGGCGATTCCGCCGATCGTCGAGCTGTCGAAGCAATATGACGGCGAGGACCGCTGGTATCTGGAAGCACTGGGCATCGGCGCCCGCGGTCACGAAAATGCGCTTTATGCGAAGCTGCGCGAGGCGTTTCCGAAATGGGATAGCAAGCTGGGCGGGCTTCTGTGGGAGTACCGGCCGTCCGATGCCCTGCCCTACCTGGTGGCAAGCGTCAATGACGCCACGTTGAGTGAGGCGCAGCGAGGCGAAGCCCTGGACGCGCTCGCGGCCATGGCCACTCCGGAAGCGGGAAATGCGGTGGCTACATTGCTGACAAGTGGCCATGCGCCCCAGGAGCTGGCGGACAAAGCGTTCGTGCACCTCAGCCATCAACTGTTCAGCGAGTGGATCGACCTGCGCAACAGCCCGGCGGTGCATGCTGCGATTCGCGCCGCGTTCGGTTCGCCCAAGTTGCGAGCCAAGGTGGTGGAGCTGACGGACGACCTCGGCGATCCGGCTTATGGGAAACAGTTGCTGGCCGTTGCGAAATCGGCCAGCGATCCTGAAGAGCTTCGGGTAACAGCGGTCGAAGCTCTGGGACACACGCGCGATCGTTCGTATGTCGCCGATCTCGAACGGTTGTATGGCGCGGGACCGCTTACCATCCGCGCTGCCGCCGTGCGCGCCGTGGGGGAAATCGGACCGCCAGGATTCGACGCGACATGCAAGCGGCTCATCCTGAGCCAGGAGCCCAACGAGGTGCGCAGTGCTGCGGTACGCGTGCTGGCGCGGTTCAAGCCGGGGCTTAACCTGTTGCTCGATCTGCAAGAGCGGCAGCAACTGCCCGCCGAGTTGAAGAACCTCGCGACAACGCTCGTCAACGCCAGCCGCGATCCGGAAATTCAGAAGCGCGCGGAGAAATTGTTGCCGCCGCTCGTGAGCAGCAGCAAGAAACGCATTCCTCCCATCCAGGAACTGATGTGGCACACAGGTGATCCGGCGAGCGGGCGCAAAGTTTTCAACGCAGAAACGGGACCGAAATGCGGCGGGTGTCATAGTGTCGGCGGCAAGAAAAAGGTCGGACCCGATCTGGCTAATATCGGCGACAAGCTCGGCAAGGATGGCCTGTACGATTCGATTCTGAATCCCAGCGCGGGCATCGCGCCCGACTATTACATGTGGGTGCTCGAAACCAAGACACAGGGTGACGTCATAGGCATCATCACGGAAGACACGCCGCAGCGCGTGGTCGTGAAGACCGACGCCACGGCCGAAGTCCGCCTGAAACCGGCCGAGATCAAATCACGCCGCCGCAGCCATCTCTCGCTCATGCCCGAAGATCTCATGAACTATATGACCGAGCAGCAATTGGTGGACGTGGTCGAATATTTGACAACGTTGCACGCCGGGCGGCAGGCTTCACGCTGAATTAACAGCCGCCGCAATCGGGCCGGTTTTGAGGGCTTTTTGTTCGAAAGCCATGGAAACCTTTGCTAAATCCAGCACGTCTCTTTAATTGTTCGGGCTAATTCACTCAAAAAACCTGATAACAGGGGATTACCACCTTGCCACGGATAGCTGTAGCCCGAGCATTGAACACTCTCTATCAAGACCGCGTAAATCCGCAGTGGGTGCGACTGCTCGACGTTCTGCAGATGAACGTCCGGTACGAGCATTGCTTGGGCGCCGAGCTCTTCACGAGCGATGGCCGGCGCATTCTTGATTTTCTTTCCGGCTATTGCGTTCACAACGCCGGCCACAACCATCCCGACATCGTCGAGGCGATTCAGGACGAGCTGCAGCGGCGAGGTCCGGCGATGCTGCAAAGCCACGTTCCGGAGTTGGCGGGAGAACTTGCGGGGAGGCTCTGCGCACTCGCAGGCGGACGTTTGCGGAAGGCCTACTTTTCGAGTTCGGGCAGCGAAGCCATTGAGGGCGCCATCAAGTTTGCGCGCGCACATACCGGCCGCGCCGGACTGCTTTACGCCGAAGGCGCTTTTCATGGCCTGACTTGCGGCGCTCTCTCGCTGATGGGTGATCCCTTCTGGCGCGAAGGGTTCGGGCCGCTGCTGCCGGAGGCGGAATCCGTCCCCTTCGGCAACCTAGAAGCTCTGGAACAAGAGCTGGCTTCGGGACGATTCGCGGCCCTGATTCTCGAGCCAATTCAGGGTGAAGGCGGAGTCCGTCTGCCACCGCCGGAGTATCTCCGTTCGGCGCAAACGCTCTGCCGGCGCTTTGGCACGCTGTTTGTCCTGGATGAAGTGCAGACGGGCATGTACCGGACCGGCCACTTTCTCGCGGCTCATCACTTCGATGTCGAGCCGGACATGGTCGCACTGGCTAAGTCACTTAGCGGAGGGCTGATCCCGAGCGGCGCCTTGTTGATGTCCGACGCGGTTTACGACTCGGTCTACAGCTCGCTCGATCGCGCCATCGTGCATACGTCGACGTACAGTGAAAATAGCCTCGCCATGCGCGCCGGGCTAGCCGCGCTCGATGTCCTGGAAGGCGAGCGGCTGGGCGAGCAGGCTCTGGCAGCTGGAGAATACTTGCGCCAGCGATTACGCGCGGTGCTTTCCTCGTACGAAATGGTGAAAGAGGTCCGGGGCGCCGGCCTGCTGAACGGGCTCGAGTTTCAGGCGCCTGAAAGGCTGCGCCTGCGGGTCCCGTTTGAAGCCTTCATGAAGATCCACCCGGGCATGTTCGGACAAGTGCTGGTGATGCGCCTGTTCCGGGACAAAGGCGTCCTGACGCAGATGTGCGGCAACAACTTCATGGTACTGAAGATCGCGCCGCCGCTGATGATCGAGGACCGCCACCTGGATGGCTTTGTCCAGGCCGTTGCCGAGGTGGTCGAGTGCATGCATTCTTCCGGCGCATTCTGGTCGGAGGCGCTGGGTCTGGCCCGGCGGGTGATGCACATCTGAATCATGCAGGTTCCTAGCGAAACAGACGTTTTTGTGGTGGGCGGCGGGCCCGCCGGTCTGGCCGCGGCCATTGCGGCGCGCGGCAAGGGCTTGCATGTGACGGTTGCGGACTGGGCATCTCCGGACATCGATAAACCCTGCGGTGAAGGCTTGATGCCGGATTCATTGGCGGCATTGCGCCAGCTCGGCATCACTATCGGCTCTGAGCAATCCTTTCCTTTTCGCGGTATCCGCTTTCTGGCGTCCGGAACATCGGTGAGCGCGAGCTTCCCATCCGGCTGTGGATTGGGGATGCGCCGCCCGGTGCTGCATCAACTCTTGACTCATCGCGCGGCGGACGCCGGTGTGCGGTTCCTCTGGGGCGCGCGGGTAAGCGGCATTGGCAGAGAGGGCGTCGTAGTGAATGGCGGGCTCGTGCGATCCCAATGGATTGTTGGCGCCGACGGACAGAATTCGCAAGTCCGGCATTGGGCGGGTCTCGACGCGTTGCATAGCTACAAACGCCGCTTTGGCTTCCGCCGGCACTATCAGATAGCGCCGTGGTCGGATTGCGTCGAGATCTACTGGGGCAGTGGATTCCAGTTTTATGTCACGCCGGTCAGTCAGCGGGAAGTGTGCACGGTCTTGATCTCGCGCGACCGCCACTTACGGATCGATCGGGCTTTGGAAGGGTGTCCGGAATTGAGAGAGCGCCTGAAAGGGGCATCTGCTGCCGGCGCCGAACGGGGCGCGGTTTCGCTATCCTGCCAGCTCGAGCATGTCGCGGGCAAGCGAGTCGCTCTCATCGGCGATGCATCGGGATCCGTGGATGTGGTCACAGGGGAAGGAATGTGCCTGGCGTTCCAACAAGCCCCGCAGTTGGCGGACGCGCTGACCGCGGGCGACCTCAGCCTGTACGCGGCCGGACACCGCCGGCTAATGAGGCGCCCTTTTTTCATGGCCGACGCGATGCTCTTACTCGATCGATTTCCAGCTCTCCTGGGCCGGGCCATGCGCGCGTTTTCCGCGAAGCCGGAGATTTTAGCAACGCTGCTGGCGAACCATGTCGGCGAACAATCGCCCTCGGCGATAGTTACTAGCGCATTGCCTCTTGGCTGGCAGATGCTGACGGCTGGGCCACCTTGAATCGATTGGTTCGTATGAGCGAAATCCGATTGAAAACGATGCTACGAAATGCAGGGGTGCTCGCGCTGCTTGCTTGCGGCGCCGCGCTGAGCGCGGCCAACGCGACGGACGAAATCGTATTGGAGCTGAATCCGGGACAGACCGAAATCAATTTCACTTTACCGGACGTGCTGCATACCGTGCATGGCGCGTTCCAGCTAAAAAGCGGAACCGTGCGATTCGATCCCGCGACCGGCGCGG
>DATLVQ010000231.1:0-17600 GCA_035577325.1 Bryobacteraceae bacterium
ATCGAGAACCATGCGGGCGACATGCAGGCGCGCGAGACGAAGATGCTGATCGAAGCGGCGGGCAAAGATTTCGTGGGCTCGTGTCTGGATTCCGGCAATCCGCTGTGGGCGATCGAAGATCCGCTGCTGGCCCTTGAAACGCTGGGGCCATACGTAGTGACGACCCATATCCGCGATTCGGCGGTGTTCGAGCATCCGCGCGGGGCGGCCGTGCAGTGGGTGGCGCTCGGCGATGGATCGGTCGACTTCCGGCGCTTCGTCGAGTTGTATCAGAGACTGTGCCCGAAGGCCTCGATGCAGCTCGAGATCATCACAGGCATTCCGCCGGAAATTGTGCCGTACCTGGAGCCGCATTTCTGGAAGGTTTACCAAAAAACGCCGGCATGGGAGTTCGCCCGGTTTTTGAGGCTAGCGAAGAGCGGGCATCCTTATATTGGTCCGATGGTGATTGCCGGTTGGGGCAAACAGACGCCGGCGGTGGCAGCCGCATTCAAGGAACAGCAGCGCACGGACCTCGAACGCAGCTTGGAATATGCCAAGAAAGTGCTGGGCGCGGGAGTGAGGTGGAAAAGTTGAGCGCGGCAAACACAGCGGGCGACGGTATCCGGCTGGGATTCGACAGTTACTCGATCCGCGACTTGCGTTGGCGCGATATCCAACTGATCGATTACGCGGCGAGTCTAAAGCTGGACACGATTCAACTCTCCGGGCTCGGCGATTACGAGAGCCTGGAGGCGGAGCACCTGGCGAAGGTGAAGGAGCATGCGGAGCGCGTGGGCGTGGCGATCGATGCGGGGATCGGCTGCATCTGCCCGCTTTCATCGGGCTGGAATGCGAAAGAGGGCAGCCCGGCGGAATATCTGCTGAAGGGGCTGCGTGTGGCGAAGGCCGTGGGCGCGCACTCGATGCGCTGCTACATGGGAGCCAACGCCGACCGGCCGAATCTGGAGCGCTGCATGGAAGCCACAATCCAGGCGCTGCGCTCGGTGCGCTCGCAGGCGCTGGATTTGGGGATCCGAATCGCCGTCGAGAATCATTCGGGCGACATGCAGGCGCGCGAGGTGAAGGCGCTGATCGAAGCAGCGGGGAAAGATTTCGTGGGCTCGTGCCTGGATAGCGGGAACCCGATGTGGGTGGTGGAGGACCCGCTGGTGTCGCTCGAGACGTTGGGGCCTTACGTCGTCACGACGCACATTCGCGATTCGGCCGTATTCGAGCATCCGCGTGGCGCGGCGGCGCAGTGGGTGGCGCTGGGCGACGGGTCGGTAAATTTCCACAAGTTCGTGGAGACGTACAAGAAAGTCTGTCCGCACGCCGCGATGCAGCTCGAGATCATTACCGGGCGTGCGCCAACGGTCCTACCGTATCTGGAGGACAATTTCTGGAAAGTGTATCCACATACGCCGGCTTGGGAGTTCGCGCGCTTCGTGGAGCTTGCCAAGAGCGGGCATCCCTACATGGGCCCGATGGTGATTGGCGGCCCGGGCAAGCAGCCGCCGGAAATCGCGGAGGCGCTGAAAGAGCAGCAGCGCACGGATCTGGAGCGGAGTTTGGAGTGGGCGAAGAAGAATCTGGGCGTGGGCGTGCGGTGGAAGCGCTGAGGGCGCTTCCGCCGTCACTTCTTGGGACGCGAAGCGGGCGGGACTAATCCGTTGGCGCGATAATACGCCACGAGTAAACCATAGTGCTCGGAAGAATGCTGCATCACGCCGAGCCACGGATCGAAGGATTTCCCGCCGATAGGGTGCGCCTTGAGCGTCGCGGCGCAATCGGCGATGGACTTCTCGAGAGCGGCGACAGTTTCAGGCTTGGTTTTGTAATTCTTGGGATCGAGCTCGTCCCAGTTGGCTTTTTCGCCGGCGCCGGCTTTGGCGGCGTAGACGTTGCCGGACATAATGTGCACGATCACCTCGCCGAAGGAGCGCATTTCTTTGCGCAGGCGGAAATCGTATTTGTCCGCTGGAAAGTCCTTCGCCATTTCTAAGACTCGCTTGTTGACGCCGTCGAAATAGTTCCGCACTTCCTGGGCGGGCGTGCTGGGCGGCTTCGGCGATTGCGCCAGGGCGGAGGTGACGGCCGTCAGAAGTAGCGCAGCGAACCAGGTTCGCCCGCTGTTACGAATGTAACTTGTTGGAATCTGCATGGCTGATATTTATATCACGAGCCACTGGGCGCCGCGTTTTAGTGAAGGCCTTCATAGAAACTTTGCAACCGCTGCCGGTAGCCCTCCCCGGCGGTTTCGACGATGTTATTATGACCGGCGCCCGGGACAATCCAGATCGATTTCGGCTCGGGCGCGGCGGTGAATAATGCCTGGCCCAGACGCACGGGTATGATCTCGTCGCGGTTTCCGTGAATGAAAAGTATAGGCGCGTGAATGCGGCAGATTTTTTCTCGTGAATCGAAGCTCCACATGAGCATCGGGCCAATCACCGGCAATACTGTGCGCGCGACATCTTTGCCGGACGTGAACGGCGCTTCGAGTACAACGCCCGCGCACGGACGTCGAGAAGCGAGGTCCACAGTAACGGCCGTGCCCAGCGATTCGCCGTGCAGAATGATTTGTTCAGAGCGATAGCCGGATTTCACCAGGTAGTCATAAGCGGTTTCGGCATCGGTATAGATGCCTTTTTCAGTCGGCCGGCCGTCGCTCTTGCCGTAACCGCGATAGTCGAGCATGAGTATGGAAGAACCGGCGGCCATGATCTCGCGAATGTGAGAGTAGCGGTCCGTGATGTTCCCGGCATTGCCGTGCAGAAACAGAGTGACGAAGCGGGCGTTCGGCGGCTTCACCAGCCAGCCATGAATGCGTACGCCATCGGGAGTATCGAGCCAGACGTCAAGCGCTCCGAGTTGCGCCTGCCAGTCCCAGACTCCCTCGGGATACTTCGAGGGAAAGTAGACGGAACGGCTGGCCATGAAGCAGAGCAATCCGTAAGCCGCTGCGGTCAGGATCGGGTAGACGACGTACCGGGGAATGTTCAGCACGCAATCTCAATTCGTCCCTTACGCTTTGATCAGCTTCTCCATGGCGCTGGCAAACATATCGATCTCGCGCGGCGTGGTGTAAATATTGGGCGTGACGCGCAGGCCTTCGAAATCTTTGTGGACGATGGCGACGACCAGGATGCGTTGTTTCCATAGTTCCTCGGCGAGCACGGGGGCTTTTTTGCCTTCAACTGAGACCAGCACTACGCCGCAGCTCTGCTCGGGATCGGGGCTGGTGCGGATGGTCACGCTTGGGAAGCGCGTAAGCCGCTCGCTCCAGAGGCTGCGGAGATATCGCAGGCGCGCGGCTTTGCGCTCCGCGCCAATGGATTCGTGAAACGTAAGCGCTTCGGCAATGGCGTTGTGGTTGGCGGCCGGATGCGTGCCGATTTCCTCAAATTTGCGGATGTTGGCGTTCATTGAAGCAGGCGCGGGCATCATGGGCCAGAGTCTTTCAATCTTCGATTTGCGCACGTAGAGAAAACCCGTGCCGTGCGGCGCCAGCAGCCATTTGTGCAGGCTGGTGCCGTAGTAATCGCAATCCAGATCTTCGTGCTTGAAAGGAAACTGCGCGTAGGCGTGCGCGCCATCGACAATCGCTTCAATTCCGCGGCTGCGCGCCATCTGGCAGATCTTTTTCACCGGAAAAATCTGGCCGGTTAGGTTGGTGATATGGCAGAAGTGGATGACGCGCGTGCGCGGCGTGACGGCGCGCTCGAAGCGCTGATAGAGATCGTCCATCGATGGCGGCGGCGTAGGAAACGAGATCATTTTTAGCTTGATGCCGTCGCGGCGCTCGCGCTGCTGCCACGTGGTGATCATACGCGGGTAGTCCTGATCGGTGGTCAACACTTCGTCGCCCGGTTTCAGGTCCATACCGAGTTGCGCGATCTCGAGCGCTTCCGAAGCATTGCGCGTGATGGCCATTTCCTCGGGATCGCAGCCGAAGCTGGCGGCGAGGCGCGCGCGCACACTCTCGATTTCGGGCTCGAGGACGGTCCACATGGTGTAGGCCGGAGCCATGTTGCTGAACTCGAGCTGGCGGCGCATGGCGTCCTGCACGATCTTGGGCGACGGGCAGACGCCGCCGTTGTTCAGGTTGACAATGTTGCGGTCGACGGTAAACGCCTGCTGGATCTCGCGCCAGAAATCTTCGTCGCGCGCGGCCTGCTCCGGCGTGCGGTCGCTGATGGAAGACGCCGCGGCGCGCGCGCGGCTGATGGAATCCGCCTTGAGCGCGGCGAGCCCGGCGGCGGCGCGGAGAAACGTTCGGCGTTGCATGACGACTCCTTGCCCAGCCTCATTTCGACGGCGCGAATCGGCGGGCGACTCTACGTTGCCGTGCTCTTGCGCCAGCCCTCGATGGCCCGCGTCATCTGGGCGCGCTCCAGCAAAAACTTCTCGTTCTCGCTCTGATTGGCCTTCTCGTGCGGGTCGGCGGCGAGATCGTAGAACTCATTGGGCCCATTTCCGTTGTTGCGCAGCACCAGCTTGAAGCGGCCGTCGCGCGCCATCTCCGTGTTGCGGTATTGGCCAAACACTACGGTACGCCAGTGCGATTTCTTGGGCAAGGGCTTGCCTTCAAGGAAGAGCGAATAACTGCGGCCGCACAGATTGCGGGCGGGCGGCGTAATTTCCAGGAGATCGCACACCGTGGGCACGAAATCGTAAATGCTCACCAGTTCGTTGCGCACGCTTTGCGCCGGAACGTGGCCCAGCCAGTGCCAGATCATGGGTGCCTGCATCACTTCCTCGTACATGTTGATCGGGTCGGACGCAAGACCGCCGGTCCAGAGGCCGTGTCGGCCGAGCAGGTGTCCGTCGGCGCTGGTGAAAACGACGATTGTGTTCTCGCGCAGCCCGCGCTGCTGCAATTTCGCCAGGACGAGCGGGATCTGATCGTCAAGCGCGGTGACAGAAGCGGCAGCTTTGCGCGCGTATGCTACAGCGTCGCCCAGATAATTCTTGCCGCGCAGCGCGTTGGCCGCCGGGGGCTCCCATCCGGTGGTGGTGAAATCTACCTTGGCGTAGCGGTCCGTATAGCGCGGCGGATGGCCTTCGTAAGGAGGATGCGGGTTGAGATAACTGACGGTCAGAAAAAATGGCTTGGCTGGATTCTGTTGATCCAGGAACACGCCGGCTTTGGCGGTGATCAGATCTGTAAGATAACCCGGCTCGGACGCGGTCTGCCCGTTCCAGTTCATGACCGGATTTTGATAAGAGGCCGCGTTCAGCGTGTACCAGAAGCGAAAGCCGTGCTGCGGCGTCCGTTCATCGCCCAGGTGCCAGTTGCCCACGTAGCCGCATTCGTAACCCGCGCCGGAAAGAATATCTGAGAGCATCACTTCGTTCTTGAACGACGGCGGCGGCCCGGCCTGTCCTTGCGGCGGATTCTCGATCGGCTCCGGCGTGAGGAAATCCTGGATGCCGTGCTGGCGCGGCACGCGGCCGGTGAACAGCGTGGCGAGGCTGGGCGAATCCGCCGGCGTGCATATCAGATGATTCTGGAAGCGCACTCCGGCCTGCGCCAGCTGATCGATGTTGGGCGTCAAGATCTCGCGATTGCCTTCGCATCCCAGCATCCAGGAGCCGAGGCCATCGGCAACGATCAAGACAATGTTCGGGCGCGTTCCGGGCCGTTCTTTGCGGGCGAATGCCGGCGCGGCCAGGCTTCCAAGCAGAAATTTCCGGCGATTGACAGACATGGGTGAAAGGCCATCATGCCACAGCGCAGGGACGGCTGTTTTCGCGGGCGTCTTGGCGACGGTGCCGCGCGGCCTCTGGTAAACTCGTGGGTGCAGCATCCATCAGGAGAGGCGGCGTAGCTCAGTTGGTTAGAGCGACGGTCTCATAATCCGTAGGTCGAGCGTTCGAATCGCTCCGCCGCCACCACTGCGTGTCATCATGATGGGTCTATGTTCAAATCGCTAATGATTGTGCTGGGCGTGGCATGCGCCGCGACCGCAAGTGACTGGAAGCCGCTATTCAACGGCAAGGATCTTGACGGTTGGCAGCATGTCGGCAAAGGTTCGATGAGCGTTGCAGGCGGCCTGATCGAGACCCACGGCGGCATGGGCCTGCTCTATTGGAAGGGCGGGAAGATCGGCAACTGCACGCTGCGCGCTGTGTACAAGATGCGCGATCACAACGACAATTCCGGTGTGTATATTCGCATTCCGATAGAGCCGCGCGAGCCCTGGATGCCGGTTCACTATGGGTATGAGGTGCAGATCGACAACGAGCCGGAAAAATCCAACGAAGACGATTATCACGTTACCGGCACACTCTACTCGCTCACCAAGCCACTAGCGAGACCGGGTAAACCTGGCCCCGAATGGAACACGATGGAGATTACGCTGGATGGGCCGCGCACCATCGTCGTGCTGAACGGCACTAAGGTCACCGACTATACCGAAGGCCAGCCCGTTCCGCCGCAGAAATTCGACTTCGAACCCCTGCGCGGGCCACGGCCGTTGGAAGGTTGGTTCGGGTTACAGAACCATGGCGAGCATGACGTCGTGTTTTTCAGGGAAGTCTCGATCCGGCCGCTCGGCAAGTGAATGTTAGTGGTTTGTCACGAAGAATTCGTTAGCTTGATGCAACCGCTTCCTCTGGTCACTAGTAACTCGACTTACTTGAGTTCGGCCTCGATCGCATCCAGTTCCTTGCCCGCTTCAGCCCAGCGACCCTGCCCCGCTAACTGCTTATAGCGCTGCAAGTGGTTTCGAACGCTCTCGAGGCGACGATCGCCGGGCGCGGGCGCGGCGATGGCTGCTGTGGCCGGCGGCGCGCCGGCATTTTTCTGCGCCGATTCAGCAGGCTGGCGGCCGCCGCCACCGCCCAGTTCCGCAAGAGCCTGTTCGTAGTTATCCGCATAGACCAGCCGCTCCCCTACGACAAGAATCACCTTCTTCAACTGCGGCATCCGCGCCTGCGTGGCCTGGATGTAAACCGGCTCGACATACAGGAAGGTATCATTCACGGGCAACACCAGCGTCTGGCCGCGCAGCACTTGCGAACCCTGCTGGTTCCAAAGCGTCAGATCCTTGGATATCGTCTGATCCTGATTGATGTTGGCATCGATTTGCATCGGGCCGAAGATAAGTTGCTGCTTGGATAACTGTAATACGACTAAATCGCCTAAGTTATCCCCATCGCAGCGGCCGACCATTAAACCAATCAGGTTGTCTTTGGTGCGCGGGGTGAAAGGCAGAAGCAGCATGAACTCGGGCTTGTCCTGCGCGGGCAGTGAAGCGACGACATAAGTCGGCGCCATCGGCTCGCGCTGTGCATTTTGTCCGCTGACGTACCGGGCTATATCCCAGACGTCCTCCTTGTTGTAGAACGCCTGCGGGTCCAACATGTGATACGTGCGATAAATCTCGGCTTGTGCGCGGAACAGGATTTCCGGATAGCGGGCGTGCGCGCGCAGATCCGCGGGCATTTCGGAAGCCGGGCGAAACAGCGTGGGAAACAATCTGCGATAGGCCTGGATAATGGGATCGCCGGGCGCAAAGACATAGAGCGTGGTTGTACCGTCATAGGCATCGACCGTGGCCTTCACGGCGTTACGCATGTAGTTCACCGACCCGATGGACTGAATGTTGAGGCTGCGCGAATACGGGTGCGCATCGGAAACGGTATAGGCATCGACCATCCACACAAGCCGTCCATCGGCGGCGATGACTAAATACGGATCGGTGTCCCATTCCAGAAATGCGGCGAGGTTTTGCAGCCGTTCGCGGACGTTGCGGCGAATCATCATCCTGCTCTGATCCGAAAAATATTTGGTCAGCAGAATGTTGAAATCGCCTTGCTGCACTGCGGCGGCAATCCGCATGGGAAACGAGGCAATGGGAAAGCCGCCCTTGCCGGAATAGACCGAGTGGACATTGTCGGCCCCGGATGGGTAGTTGAACTCCGGCTGCAAAGTATCGACGAATACCGGCTCGTGCACAATCTCGCCATAGTAGACCTCGGGCCGAGTTAATTTTAGGCCCGGCGCCGTGACTTCCGGCGGCATGTTTTGAATCAAAAATACAGGCAGGCCGTCCGGGCGTATCTTACTTACTTCGGCGAGTACGACGCCGTAGCCATGTGTATAAATGAAGTGCGAGTTGATCCAGCTTGTATGGGCCTCCGACACTTGGCGGATGTCGAGCTCACGCGGTGAGAGTAAAACCTGGCGGTAATTTCCCCCGATCGTATAGCGGTCTACATCGGTCTCCGGGAAAACGTAGTAAGGACGAAGGGCCTGTGTTTGTGACACGGTGTCATGGAACGGACGCCAGTCCCAGAGACGAACGTTCTCTAACAGGTTGCGGTGGCGGGCTGGATCGATAGTTGCATCCTTGTTGACTTTAAATTCGATTTCGCTGGCGTGCTTCTCAATCCCGAAGGCGCTGCGCGTCGAGTGAATGTGCGCTTCGATATACGGACGCTCGAGCGAAATCTCGTTCGGCCGGACATAGAGCGTGGATACCAAACCCGGCACAATCACGCGAATCACGAGCGCGGCCGCCATGGCGGCGGCGAACATCCAGCGTCCCATCCACACGAAGACCGCGGCCAGAAGGCAGGCGGCGATCATCATCCACTGCAAGGGCAAACCGATGTAGTTATCCACATAGTCCACGCCCACCAGAAAATTGTGCTGGTTCAACACCATCTCATAACGACCAAGGAAGAATCGAACCGCCAGAGCGAGCAGCCCGATCAGAAGCGCGCCGCGCAGAAACTTGGACTCGAGCCCGCCCTCCAGCCGGAAAATACGCGGATCGATTTCGCGCATTTCGCGCAACTCGGAGACGCGATAGCGCAACTGCCAGAAGCGTGCCGCGATCCAATAAACCAGGATCGAGACTACGGTCACGGCAAGTACATACTGGCGGAGGTCGGAATAGAAGGGAAGATCGAATAAATAGAAGGCAAGCGTGCGCCCAAAGACGGGATCGTGCCAGCCGGTAGCGGCCTCCGGAAGCGAGCGGCTGCCGGCGTATCGCACTACGACCCAGGTATCGAGCGACGTGCTGGAGACGATGAAGGCGACGGCCAGCAGCGCAAGCGAGGAAAGTTTGCCGTAAGCCGGATGCTCACTGAGACTGGTTCCGGCAAATTTCAGGGCCCGCGCGTGCGCGATCCAAAGCGCGGCAAACGCCAGCACGGTAGCGGCAGCCAGCGGGCCTATGGCGTAAAGATAGAGGCTCAGCCAGGTATCGACCTGCCCAAGCTCTTTCCACCACTTATAGTCGATGACCGTCGAGGCGATGGTGCGCGCGCCGAGCAGCACCAGAAGGATGACAACAGCCAGCGTGATCCGCAACGCGCGCTTGCGCGAGCGCGGGCGGGGCAACTCATAATGAGCCATGTGCTGCGGTGATTATGCCACACACGGCGCGGCGTGCGAGATGGCCGGCTCTTGCCGAGCGCGTGCTGCCGGCGCCAACCGAAGACAAGCACGTCGCGAGACTGACGGAATTACCGTGACAAAATAGACCCAGGGGCGGTTGACATTTGTATGAAGCTCACGCATCATAACTTACTCACCGCAACTGTTTACGACTCAGACTGTGTTAGCTCAAGAGGAGCCTGGTTATTAGGCATGAACGTGCTCAAACGCAGAAGTCGCATGGTCAGCTTCCGTCTCTCGGAGGAAGAGTACGAGGGCTTGAAGCATATTTGCGTAATGGTTGGCGCCAGATGTCTCTCCGACATTGCGCGCGATGCCGTGCAGCGGCTACTTAGAACTGGAACAGAACAGAAGATTGACGATGATACACAATTGCGCATGCTTTCTGAGCGGATGGAAGCTCTGGATCAAGAGGTGAAGCGGCTGGCTGCCTTAGTGGACCACCCCGATACCGCCGCCGCGACCGCTGACGCCGCTTCTTCCCACTGAGTTACTCGGCGCAAGTGCCGGTCATCGTCGCTGAGGCTCGACTAACTTCTTCTCGTGTTCCCATTTCTTGAGCGGGACGGCCAACAGAACAAATAAAATCGCAGCCACCAGCACACCCATCACAAACCTGTCATAGGCCACTGCCATGCCCACGGCCGCGGTAGCCCACAGCGCGGCGGCGGTCGTCAGCCCGTGCACGTGTCCACGCTCGCGAACAATGACTCCGGCACCGAGGAAGCCAATCCCCGTCGCCACCTGAGCCGAGATACGCGTGTCGCCTGGAGTAATCTGTGAAATCAATCCAAAGAGGCATGCACCCAGCGATACCGCAGCAAAGGTGCGCACGCCCGCCTCGATGCCCATGTGCTCGCGCTGCCAGCCGACCATGCCGCCGAGCACAGCGGCGAGTAACACGCGAAGAGCCAAGAGCGCGTCTTGTTGCCAGATCATAGACAATGCGATCAGTGATCCTTAGTCCGGCGGGCACAGTAGTACCGCCGGACAATTTGTCGAACAGCAAATTCAAGCTACTTACAGCCCAGGACCTACAGGGAAATTCGTCGGGAGACCCGTGCCAATGGTAGCAGCGGCCGGCGAGCATGCGGGGTGGCCAAATCCGCTGGCACTTACCGGATGACCGTGAGCGTCGGGAGCGATGTCAAAGATGATGTTATCGGTGCCCTTGGCTGCGCCTGGCGCCACGCCAGACGGAACGTCGTCAAAGTTCAGCGCATGCCGGACCTTCCACGCGATGATATGGTCGGTGCAGGAAGTATCGCCACTCAAACCAATAGCGCCGACGAGCGTGCCATCCTTGGCGTAAAGCGCCAAGCCGCCGCCGAACACGTTCACGCCGCCGATCTTATGTCCCACCATGGGATCGTTCGTTTGGCCGTAATTCTTGGAGTTACCGCCGTATGCCACACCCGTGTCGACGGGATTGCTGTGCTGCAACCCGTACAGGCTGCCGCCGGGCTGCACCGCGGAATAAAGATTCGCCGTGGATAGCGCCAGCCCAGGCAGACTGAATGCATTCGCCGTGTTGGCTTTCTGCGCCGAAATCACGCGACTGCCGGGCCATTGCGAGCCACGATCCGCACCCGAAAACGTCACCACGCAGACGACGCCGTCACGGTTGACTACCGTGGCCCACATGTTCAAGCCAAGGCCACTATTCGCTGCGGTCCCGCCCGCCACCACTGTCGTCAATGCGCTTTGTACCGCGGAGAAGCTGGGTACATTCTGGCATCCGCTCCGTCCATCGCCATTGTCGTCGGCGAACACGGTAAACGGACCGAGTAAGCTTCCGCCCAGACACACCAATAGCATAACCTGTAAAGCTCGTCTCACAGTGTGAATCCTCCTCGCGCTGTTATCTGACAAAATGACGACCGTTGTCAAGCTGACTAAACCGGGTTAGTAAGTGCCCTTTACCCATCCGCCGTCGACGGCTATGGATGCGCCGGTAATGTAACTGGCGCGCTCCGAAGCCAGAAATGCCACCACCGCCGCGAACTCCTCCACTTCTCCGAGCCGCCCTAGGGGGATCTGGCTGGTCCAGCGCTGCTGGACCTGCTCGACTGTCACGGCGCTGCTTTGCGCCAGCTGAGTGGAAAGTCCTGTCAGCCGGTCCGTGCGCGTGTATCCAGGACAGATATTATTCACCAGCACGTTGTACGGACCGTATTCGTTCGACAGGCTTTTCACCAGTCCGCTGACGGCGGACCGTACGGAGTTCGATAGAACCAGGCCGTCGATCGGCTGCTTGACCGACACGGAAGTGATAGTCAGAAACCGGCCCCAGCGCTGCTTCTGCATCAGGGGCAGCACCTCGCGCGCAAAGTAGACCGTGCTCATCAAGTTTAGATTCGCAGCCGACTGCCAGTCTTCCACGGTGGTTTCGGCGAACTTTTTCGACGGCGGCCCGCCCGCGTTGGTAACGCAAATATCGAGGCGCCCGAAACGCTCCACGGTTTCGGCAACGAGCCGGCGGACGGCGCCATAGTCGGTGACATCCGCGGGGCGCGCCAGAACGTCCGCTCTCGTTGCCGCACGTATCTCGTCGGCAGCGGCCGAAATCGCGGGCGCCGTGCGTGCGCAAATCGCCAGCTTCGCTCCTTCCCGGGCCAGCGCCATGGCCACGGCTTTGCCCATCCCCTGGCTTGATGCCGCCACGAGCGCGACACGGTCTTTCAGTCCGAGTTCCATCGCTCTTCCTTCCGCAAGTAATCGTCCTGTCCCGTGAGCCAGTCGAAGCGAATGGGGCTGAAGATATCGAGATCGATCGTGTCTTCAAGCGCCACAGCGCGATGCGGCACGTTCGACGGAATCAGCAGCACTTCGCCTTTGCGCACCACGATCTCGCGGCCTTCCAGCTCAAATTTGAGCGCGCCTTCCAGAATGTAAGTGAGCTGCTCGCTCTCATGCTGGTGCACAGGCACCACGCTGTCCTTGGCCAGGAATACCTGCGCCACCATGGCCCGCTCTCCGGAAATCACCTTTCGTGAAATCTTCGGGTTCATGATCTCAGTCCGCACCTTGTCCCAGGAAAAATGCTGCACGTTGGTTGGCTCCGCGCGTCTCGCGATTGGACGCGTCTGACATTCTACTCCGTGGAAACCGCTCGCCCTCGCGCGTTACCGCCAGCGAAACAGCCTGAGCGCAGTGAAGAAGCAGACGACCAGCCAGCCACCCATTACCGCCAGTTGCGGACCCAGGCGCGACAGCCCCACGCCTTGCAGCATGTGGGCGCGCAACGCGTCGATGACCGCGGTGAGGGGCAGCGCACGCACAAAGGGCTGGAACATGGCCGGGAAACGATCGGACGAGAAAAAGACGCCCGAGAAGATCCACATCGGCAGCATGACGAGATTCATCAGCCCGGAAGCGCCTTCAATGGTGCGCACCCGCGAAGCGATCAGCAGGCCTAACGCACTGAAAGAGAGCGATGCGACCAGACACAGCAGCGCCAGTTCCCAGATCGGGCCGCGCACCGGGACACCGAACACGAACGCGCCGAAGAGCACCAGCGCCGCGACTTCAACGTAGAGGAACGTCAGACGCGAGAGTAAGAACGATAACAAGTACTGGCTGCGCGGCATCGGCGAAGCGATCAGTCGCTTCAGCAGTTTTTTCCGGCGCGCGTCGACGATAGCGAAGCCCAGGCCCCAGATACCGCTGCCCATCAGGTTCATGCCCAGCAGACCGGGTATCAGGAAATCGATATAGCGGGAGCCTGGCTCACGCACCAGCGAATCTGTCACCGTGACTGGATCACGTGCGCCGGCGGCATGCTGGAGAGTACGGTCGACCAGCATTCGCGCATTACGCGCTTCGGGGTTGGTGTCATCGTAGTGGTACGTCACGCCGCCGCCCGCCGCGGGCGTGGCCAGCAGGACGATGCGTCCGGCGCGCAGCGCCTGTTCCCCCGAAGCAAGGTCGAGAACATCCACGGCCAGCGATTTCTCGGAACGTAGCGCAGTCGCCAGCTGTGGCCCTACGGCGGCGACCTTCACCAGATCCGCCGGACGGTTACGAAATGCTATCCCGAGCCCGGTAGCCAGCAGGATGGGGAACACGAACACCCAGAACACCGCCTCCGGCTCGCGCCAGAACTCGCGAAAGCGCACCAGCGTGAGTTGCACGAGTGCATGATCGATAACCGGCCGGCGCTCAGCGGCGGGGCGCATCTGTTGCGCTATAGCGGTCCCTTCACTCATCGCGCAGATGCCTCCCGGTCAGCGATACGAAAACGTCTTCGAGCGTGGCGGAATGCGTGCGCAGCTCGGTGACCACGATGCCGCGGCGCGCCGTCTCCTCGAACAACGCCGCCACCGCGCGGTGCAGCTCGCGGACTTGCAGTTCATAGCCGCCATTTTCGCAGCGTGCTACGCGCACGCCATCCAGACTTTCGAGCGACGCCAGATTGAGCGTCACGCCGTCGCCATCCACCGCAAATGCCACCATATGCTCCGCCCCAATCGACGCAATCAGCTCGCGCGGCGTTCCGAGCGAGATGACTTTGCCGTGATCCATAATGGCCACGCGGTCGCTCAACCGCTCGGCCTCGTCCATGTAATGCGTGGTCAGAATGATGGTGCGGCCTTCGGTCTTGAAGCGTTCGATGAGCTCCCACAACTGGCGCCGCGCCTGTGGATCGAGCCCGGTAGTCGGCTCATCGAGGAACAGAAGATCGGGATCGCCCACCAGCGCGCAGGCCATTGCCAGCCGCTGTTTCTGTCCGCCCGAAAGCCCGCCGACGCGCGAGCCGCGCTTCTCTTCCAGCTGCACCATGGCGATGACTTCCCCAACCGACGGACCACGGCGATAGAAGCTGCGGAACAGACGCACCGTCTCATCCACCGTGAGTTTTTCCGAAAGCTGCGTCTCTTGCAGCTGCACGCCCAGGCGCTGGCGCAGCTCGGGCGCGTCCGTTTCCCAACGCATGCCGAGCAATTCGACCGTGCCGGCGTCGGGCGCCAGCAGCCCTTCGCAGATCTCGATCGTGGTAGTCTTGCCGGCGCCGTTCGGCCCCAGAAGCCCGAAACATTCGCCCGCGCGCACTTCGAGATCGAGGCCATCCACCGCAAGCACGTCGCTATACGCCTTGCGGAGACCATGCACACACACCGGGGGCTTGTTCGGCAAAGTGGGCACAGTTCAGTATGCCGCGAGGGGAAGCGAGTGCGCAATCGAAGCGAGTGTGACCCTGAGGCGAGGGTCCACCTCACGCCTGAGTAAACGCCATTCCGCCGAAGCTCACCACGCTCTGCTCATCGATGTTCCACTGCTCATAGCGCAGCAGATTCCCGCGCGCCTGCGGGACGGCTTTGAGGAATGTGTAGAGCGGCGATGAGCCGCACCACTTCAGGTCGTCGCGATTTTCCTGCACCAGGCTCCAGAAGCCGTCGGCATCGCCGGCGGAGACGCGATCGATGCGGCCGCGGTCGCGCGCCGTGGTCTCGAGCATCGCGCCCTGGTCGGCGCGCGCCGTAAACGGATCGCCGTAGCGCCGGCCCATGTGCGCCATATCGATGCCCAGTACCCAGAACAACCGGCCGGCATCGCGCGACGCCAGTTCACCCAGCGCGTCGAGGAAACGGCGCACGTTCTCGTCTTCTTCCGGCTTGCCGCCGGCGTAGATACTACGCCCGTAAGCGCCGCACAGCACCGGCAGAATGCGGATGTCAGGCCCGTAGAGGTGCTGCAGAAACAGCACCTGAAACTCGATCGAATGCTCGAACGCGTGGCAGTAATCCTCCATGCGAATGGCGGACGGTGCCTTCTGCTCCAGCCAGTCGACCAACGCCGTATCCACCGCGCTTTCGCCCAGCGGCGTCACGAACGTTTTGCGCGTCAGGCCGAAGCGCTCGGACTCTCCATAGTGCGACGTGCCGAGCACCACAAACGTCCGGTCTTTATGTTGCGGCGCCATCATGCCATACGCCGCGCGATACGATTGCCAGCCGCCCTCCGGGCTCACGTGCGGCGCCGCAATACCCACTAGTCCGTCGGTTTGAGCGGCGCCCGGCCGCTCTCCCATGTAGCGGTTCAGAGTGGATCGCAGCGGGTCAAGTTCTTCCGGGTAAGCGGACCCGGCGTGCATCGGCTCGCGCTTGGGAGCCTCCGCGAACTCACGCTCGCGCGCGTCTTTCACGCGCTCGAAAGCTTCATTCTCCAGAAAGCCGCTATTGCTCAGCGTATCGATCAGATGCGCCGCCAGATCGCTGACCTCCAGTTCGCCCGTGATCCGCGCCAGCTGCGCTTTCACATCGAGCTCGGTCTGTTCCCCGTCGAAGCACTGGAGGCACTGCACCAGAACGGGCGGAATAATCAAGGTGAGATCCGAGTAGCGGTAAGGATCGCGAATCAGCAGGCCGGGCCTATCGGCAACCGGCGACGGCATGAAATCCAGATTCGTGCGCAGGCGGGGCAGTGACTGGGGCAAATTTCATCGTAGCGCACCGTCACGGGCGTTTTCTGTAGAGCTCCAAGAGCCGCTCGCGGTCCCGATCCGAAATGCCGGAATACTCGCGAATCTCCGCGCGCGCTTTGATCTTGCGCCGGTAGCGTTCGAAGTATTCCACAATGTCGCCGCCGTAGCCAAAGCTGTACATGATGTCCTCAAATCTGCCGGTGTGTGGCAGGCCGAGAGCATGCCCGCTTTCGTGCAGACAAGTAAGATAGACGATGGCGTCGCGCAGCAGCTTGTCGTGCGCGGTGGCGGCCTCGATCTCATCGCCCAACTGCGTCACGTCGGGATTCACGTAAATCGCCGCGCCACGTTTGCCATCCACCATGATCGGGTGAGCTTCGCCGTAAAGCCGCAGACGGCTGGACGCCCAATAGATGCGGATGCGCGCGCGGGCTTCGGCGGCCGTCACAAAAGTCAGGTCGGGATGCGCCGTTTTCTGCCAGGCCGTCAGCGCCCATTCGGCCAGTTCCGGATCGCGCGCGTCACACGTGCTCTCGCGGGCCGTTTCGGCGGAACACGGTTGAATCCAGTAAGTGAAATCTTCAGCGGATGAGAGCCCGGCGGCGCAGAACAACCAGAGGACGAGTCGCATCATGGCGTAGGAGTTTGTCTAAAGAAGCTGACTGACCACTCCCTAGGATCGTGGCCCGGAAAGCAGCTGGTGACTCCGGGGCCCATACCGGGCCGCGCGCGCAGCGAGCGGTTTCCAAAAACGTATTCGACGCAGCTCACGGCTTGCGCGGAGCTTCCAGTTCCAGACGCTCGGCCAGCATGCGGAGCTGCGCTTCGAGCTCGGCCACGCGCTGCTTCAATTCATCGATGGCCTGGCCTTCGGGATCCGGCAGGTTGCCGTGTTCGAGCAGACCGCCGGCTTCGCGCCGCGTGCGTACCACGCGGCCCGGAATACCCACGACGGTTGCGCCATCCGGCACCGGATGCACCACTACCGAGCCCGCGCCGATTTTGACGTCGTCGCCGATCCGGATGCTGCCCAGCACCTTGGCGCCCGTGCCCACGACGACCCGGTTGCCCAGCGTCGGATGGCGCTTTCCTTTTTCGTTGCCCGTTCCGCCGAGCGTCACGCCTTGATAGATCAGGCAATCATCGCCGATCTCGGTGGTCTCGCCGATCACCACGCCCGAGCCGTGATCGATGAAAAAGCGCCGGCCGATAGTGGCGCCCGGATGGATTTCGATGCCCGTCAGAAAGCGCGAGATCTGCGAAACCATGCGCGGGACCAGCGGAACGCGGGCGTTGTAGAGTTTATGCGCCAGCCGGTGCAGCAGAATCGCATGAAAACCGGGGTAACAAAGAAAGATCTCGAGAACACTTTTAGCCGCCGGGTCTTCCCGGAAAATGGTGTCGATCTGCTCTCGAATGGCCCGAAACATGGCATCCTGCCGAAATTGTTTAGATGACGCCCGCCGCAAACGGTTGCAACTGGTTTATGGTTGGCCGCAAAGGGCGAGTTTGTCAAGCTGGGCAGGGGTGCGACCAACGTTCAATTGGTATCGCGCCGATCCGTGATTCCAAAATATAACCGATGCTATCGTAGATCTATTTAGACGATTCCGTTCATAGGACGAGCGCCAATCGCGCATGAACATACTCGACCTTCTTGTCGGTAAGCCCATCCGGACCAGTGACGAGCGCGCCGAGCAGATCGGTCCCCCGCAGGGCATCCCGATCTTTGGTCTCGATGCGCTTAGCTCGGCCGCCTACGGCCCGGAAGCGGCCCTT
>DATLVQ010000232.1:0-13228 GCA_035577325.1 Bryobacteraceae bacterium
GCCACTAGAGAGGGCCCGTGCCGCATACAGAAAAATGATTGTGGTTTGAACCGTGGGGCAGGTTCCAGCCTGCGGGCGAAACCACCCGCCCTCCAGCCGGGAATCAGGCGGCCCGCGTCAGTACGCCCAGCGCCAAAGGCTTGCGCCCACGGTGTAGCCCGCGCCTACTGCCGCGAAAAGGACTAGATCGCCCTTCTTTAGCCGGCCGGTTTCGATGGCATCCCGCGTGGCCAGCGGAATGGTACCCGCCGTGGTATTGCCGTACTTGTCGATATTGATGATGACCTTGTCGCAAGCCAGGCCGAGCCGTTCGGCGGTGGCCGAGATGATGCGGCGGTTGGCCTGGTGCGGGATCATCAGGTCCACGTCTTTCGGAGAGAGTCCATTACGGGCGAGCAAACCGCTTGAAACTTCAAACATCTTCTTCACGGCGTATTTGAATACCTGCTGGCCATCCTGATGCACATAATGCATGCGCCCCTTTACGGTCTCGACGGTCGCGGGCATGCGGCTTCCGCCGGCGGGCATCTTGAGATAGTTGCCGCCGGAACCGTCGATCTGGCCGATGAAGTCGATAAACCCGAGCCGCTGATCGTCATGCGCTGCGAGCGGCTCAACGAGCATGGCGCCGGCGCCATCGCCAAACAACACGCACGTGCTGCGGTCGGTGTAATCGATGATGCGGCTCATGGTGTCGGAGCCGATCACCAGCACTTTATCGTGCGTGCCCGCGCCTACCAGGTGCGCCGCCGTCGTTAGGCCGTACACGAAACCCGAGCAGGCCGCGACCAAGTCGAACCCCCAGGCGCGCGTGGCGCCGATCTGGTGCTGCACCAGACACGCGGTCGAGGGGAAAAACATGTCGGGCGTTACCGTGCATACCAGGATGGCGTCCAGATCCGCGGCGTCCATTCCGCGCTGCTCGAGTGCCTGGCGCGCGGCTTCCACCGCCAGATCTGACGTTGCGGCCTCGGGACCGGCGATGTGGCGCTCGGAAATTCCGGTTCGCTCGAGAATCCACTGATTATTGGTCTCGACCATCTTCTCCAGGTCGTCGTTAGTGAGCAGGCGCGGGGGAACGTAGCACCCCAACGCCGTGATTTTGACTTTACGCACTGGGCCTCGCGGGTAAAAGAATATGCAAATGACCTTGATATGTTAAATTCGAGAGAAATGCAAGCGCGCCGGGAGAGCCTTGCGCCAGACTCGCTGGTCGCCGAGGTGCAGAGCACTCTTTTCTTCGAAACGCCGGCCGAGATGTATGCCCGCGTCTTCCGCGACCTGAAGCCGCGGTCCGCGCCGCCCGCCATCCGCGTCGACTTCTGTCCATTCGCCAATGCCGATAGCTTCGTGCGGCTCACCGAGGATGGCATCCACGTGCGCGTGACCGACCTGCTCGAGGGGGCGCCAGCTCCTGTCACAGAGGCCCTAGCTTACATTCTGCTCGGTAAATTGTTTCGCCGCCCGGTTCCACGGATGTATGCGCATCGCTACCGCCTCTATCTCAACCGGCGGGACATGCGCCGGCAAATGCATCTCGTGCGCCAGATTCGGGGGCGCAAATTCGTCTCGGGACCGGCCGGCGCGCACCATGACTTGGGGCAGATATTCGACGATTTGAATGCTCGTTTTTTCGAGGGATTGATGGGACGCCCGTTACTGGGTTGGAGCCGGCGCCCTTCGCGCTCCATGCTGGGACATTACGATCCCTCGCACAACGCTATCATCATTAGCCGGATCTTCGACACGCCCAAGGTGGCGCCGGTAGCGCTCGAGTACGTGATGTTCCATGAAATGCTGCATCTGCGTTATCCCGTAGACCACAATGGCGTACGGCGGCGCGTGCACACACGGGAATTTCGCGCCGCGGAAAAAACATTCCCGCGGCTTAGAGAAGCTAAAGAAATATTAAAGGGGTTTTGAAGGAAAAAGGAGCAGGGACAGACGGACCCGCGCCTGTCCCCGGAAATGCTTTCTTACGCCGCCGAAGCCGATGGTTGCATCGTCAGAGCCACCACACGCAACTGCGAGCGCAGGGCATCGAGAGCTTCCACCAGATTGCGAACGTCTGCCTGAGGAGCGCTCCAGCCGAAGCTGTGGAGTATCAGACGGAACTGGAGTGACATCATCCCGAAGCTGAAAAGGAGACGCTGCTTCAGCAGCACACCCGCCAGTGCGGAACGGTCCACGGGAGCGTGAATCATGAGCATTTTCAGTGCGCTGGAAATCCGGGTAAAGTCTCGTCCCAGGCAGCGGGCATAGCCCCGGAAAATGCCCAGACGGCTCGCCCGGAAGCGGCGCATTACGCTACGGCTGCATGCAGGCTGGGAAGACAGAAAACGGCTGTCCGCCGGATCCAACAATCTCTCCATGGGCTGGTAGCGGGAGGGGGCAAACAGGTTCTCCAGATCGCTAAGAGGTGCCGTTTCCCGGTTCCCTGAAGTTAACTTCCGGAATAGGAGGAGAAACGCTAACCCGAGGAAAGCAAATATCCCTATGCTGGAAACCAATACCAGATTCATAGATGTGCGCTCCATCACGTCGGTTTGAGAATAACCGAGTTTCGACGGAAATGCAAACGAATTTTCCGCTGAAGGCACAACAATATAACTGCCCACAACTGAGCGGAGGTGTGGGTGTTTCTGCTGGGGCGGTTCGGCGTCTGCACAACCGCCGAACCGCAGCGCAATCTTGCAGTTCTGGACAGTCGGCCTTACTTCACGAATGGGCAGGGCCAGCATTCCGGGATCGGATCGTGGGCCTGGGTGCGGTTGGAAGCAGCAAAAAATGAAATTGCCATCGCGGCCATGAACAGAATCTTCTTTAGCATGAGGTACTTATTCTCCTTAGTGAATTGTGTTAGTTGCCTGGTAACGTTATCCTAGGTTAATCGCCTTGGAAAAGGTCCGGCTTTCCGTTTTTTTTACGTCAACGGAACAGACCTTGGCGTTTTGTTCGTGCGGAGAGACACAATTAGACTGCCGGGGTATAGTGGAGGAGTTGTTGTACAATCAGGAAACTAGAGAAGTTCGGAGCCATACCAGGCGGAAATGACATTCGATCGCAGCGCTGCTGCCGATTTGTGGCGCAACACCCTCTCACAAATCCCGACTACCTTCGGCCGCCTGATCTATCTTTCCTCGCTTCGCGATCAGAACACAGGCACTTACCAGCATCATGGGCTGGCGCAGTTATTTGGCGCGGAGGAGACGGACCAGACGCTTCGCCAGAGCCACAATCACACGTTTTCCGAATGGCTGTGCTTTAATTTGGAGCAACAAAAGGGTGATCTCGAAGGTTATTTAGACGAATTAAACGAAGACAAGAAGACCATTCTGGCCACCTGGATTCGGCTGGCGCCCTATCGGAATTACGTGCCGGCCAACGCACGCGAGGTTGAGCGCAACCTCTTTACGACTGATTTGGAGACGGTGCTGGAGCTGCTCAGGTACGATTACGCCGTCGCTTCCCCTGATCCAGACGCATAGCCACACCCACCACCTGCCCCAGTACGTCAATATCTGTGGGATAGCTGAAAACCTCGGGATAGCACATGGAAGCCGGATGCGGCTGTAACACCAACTGGCTCTCCTGTAGTGTGCACCATCCGCAGGCGAACCCTTTTCGATGCTCGAAGAAATAAATGGGACGTTCGAATTCGTTGGCCCAACCGGTATTGACAACCTTGCGATGCGTGTCATCGATCAGAATGAGCGAACTGGGCGGAATCAGCGGATACATTGTCCAGTCCTCCGAGCCGATGAACGCATAGCGGTAGGTCTTCATGTCGAGGCTGTTGAGCAGCGTCAACGGCAGCTTGCCCCAGCGCTGGATCATGCGGCTTAAGAAGGTAGTGCGGCGCAGGTCGATTCCAGGATCGAGAGCCAGAGGCATTTGAGTGTCGCCATAACCATTGGCGCCGAACCCGATCAGGTGCGTGCGCTGCATCTGGATGGACGCGGCGTCGGCCGCCAGCGTGGCGATGTTCACGCCATACCAGTCCAGCACTTCGTTGATGTCCAGCCGGTAGATAGTGCAGAGCGAATAAAGTCTGTAAATCGTGGGGACGGTGCCTTTGTTCTCAATGTCCGAAAGCCGGCTGAGCGCGATGACGAACTCATCGTTGCTATGCCGGGCGGCAATCTGATTGCTCGCCTCCTCGACATCCCGGTAGCGGAGGTTCAGTCTCTCGCGCGTCCGCTTCAGCTTCTGACCAGCTTCTTCCATGCTATGATTCCGTCTCTGGGCCGAGGTTCGACGCCGAGCGAATCGATCATCTATCCTTTGGGGGAATTATATCGATGGCCAGCCCTGCGCGGCAAGCTTTCGGTAGCATTTCTGTTCTGAATTCAGAACATGATTTCGGCAGAGGAGCCAAATTTGAAAATTGTGGTCGGGGTCTCCGGAGCGAGCGGTGCCATTTACGGCGTTCGGCTGCTCGAAAAGCTCCGGCTTCAGGGTGGCGTTGAGGTGCATTTGATCCTCACTCGCTCCGGAGAAAAAACATTGTTTCTGGAAACGGGAAAAAAGGCCCAGGAATTAAAGGCCATGGCGCAGTATAGCTACGCTCTCGAGGATATATCCGGCAGACTGGCCAGCGGCTCGTTCCGAACCGACGGAATGGTCATCGCCCCATGCTCGATTCACACAATGTCGGCCATCGCCAGTGGTATCAGCTCCAATCTTCTGATCCGTGCGGCCGACGTCACTTTGAAGGAGCGCCGGCCGCTGATTTTGATGGTTCGTGAGAGCCCGCTGCATCTTGGTCATCTGCGAACCATGGTGTCGTTGGCAGAGATGGGTGCAGTGATTGCACCGCCTGTTCCCGGGTTTTACAACCGGCCCGCGTCTGTTGACGACCTGGTGGATCATAGCGTGGATCGAATTTTAGACTTGCTGGGCTTGCCCAGCCAGGACGCGCGCCGGTGGGACGGCGCGGTGGCCCCCGGATGACCGCGAAAGGGCGGGGAGTTCGCCAGCTAGTCGCTTTCCAGGGAGAGCGCGGGGCGTTTAGCGAGGAGGCAGCGCGCCAGCTACTCGGAAATGGGATTGATGTTCTGCCCTGCCAGCGGTTCGAAGACGTATTCCGCGCGCTCGATCAGAAGAAGGTTCACGCCGCCGTAATTCCAATCGAGAACACGCTGCACGGCTCGGTACATGAGAACTACGACCACCTGCTGCACTTCAATTTGCCCATTGTGGCCGAGACCAGTGTTCGGATCGTCCACAATCTCATAGCGGCCCCGGGCGTGAGTTATAAGAAGATAAAGCGCGTTTATTCGCATCCCGTAGCGTTAAATCAGTGCCTGGATTTCTTCGCCAAAAACCCGCAATTCGAAAAAGTGCCGTTTTACGACACCGCCGGTAGCGTCAAGATGGTAATGTCCGAGGGGATCAAAGACGCCGGCGCTATTGCCTCCAAAGTGGCAGCTGAGACCTACGGCGGGAAGATTCTCCGCCGCTCGGTTGAGGACGATCGTCAAAACTTCACCCGGTTCTTTCTCCTGCGCCGGCCCCAGGACGTCCGCCGCCATCCAGTACCGGTCCGAAAAGGCGTGCTTTGGAAGACCTCCCTGGTTTTTTCGACGAAAAACGTTCCCGGCGCGCTGTTCCGCTCGCTGAGCGCGTTCGCCTTGCGCGATCTGAGCCTAGCTAAGATCGAATCCCGGCCGCTACGGGGCAAGCCGTGGGAATATCTCTTTTACCTCGACTTTTTCGGGCGGGAGAACGAACCCGCCTGCCGGAACGCCTTGGGCCATTTACGTGAGCTGGCGGATACACTGCGCGTCCTGGGTTCATACCCGCGTGGCGACTAAGGCTACCTGCATCAGGCGTTGCGTTTTCAGCGTGATAGCGGGTTGTTCGCGGTGGCGCCGGTGGCCCTTTCCGCTAGCCGTACCTTCCTCCCTACCTCAAGCATCTAACTTAATGAGGTTATATGCCCGTCGAAGAAAAAATCGAAGAACAGATTCCCTCAGCCGTCGAGACTGCCGAACCGGTGGAAGAGCTCCCTATCCTGACCGTGCGTGATACGGTCCTGTTTCCGCACGCGCTGCTCCCGATCAACGTCGGCCGGCCGAGTTCCATTGCTCTAGTTTCATCGCTCGGAGAGAACCGGTTGTTGGGCGTCGTCTCGCAGCGCGATCCCCGTGAAGATTCGCCTGGCCCAAAAGACCTCTATGAAATGGGCACGGTGGCCATGATTCATAAAGTAGTGCGCATGAAAGAGGGTACGCTGCTGTTTTGCGAAGGCCTTTCGCGGATGCGCGTCACGGAGTACACGTCGACTGATCCGTATCTGCGCGCCCGCATCGAACGCCTGCCCGAAATGGAGCCCGAGCCTACACCCGGGCTGGAAGCCTTGCGCCGTGATGCGGCGTCCATTTTTCAGCAGATTGTCGCTGCGTCGCCCAACCTTTCGGACGATCTGGCCGCCGCTGTGGAAAACACCAACGAATTTGGACGTCTGGCGGATCTGATTGCCGGTATTCTACCGGGCCTGAGCCATACCGAGCGCCAGGCAGTGCTCGAGCAAGCGGATGTGCGCGTCCGGCTCGAATTCGTGCACAAGCATCTGGCGCGTGAACTCGAGCTGATCGAACTGCGCAACAAGATTCAATCGCAGGTGCAGGGCCAGCTCTCGCAGACGCAGCGCGAGTTCTATCTGCGCGAGCAGTTGAAGGCCATCCAAAAAGAATTGGGTGAAGGCGACGATGGCCGGCAAGAGGTGGATGACCTGCGCCAGAAACTGGATGCGGCCGGCATGACGGAAGAAGTCAAGGCCGAAGCGATGAAAGAGCTAAACCGGCTGGCCCGTATTTCGCCGATGTCGCCCGAATATACGGTTACGCGAAATTATCTCGAATGGATGGTGAGCCTCCCTTGGGGAATCACTTCCGCGGACAGAGTGAACGTGCAGCGCGCGGCTGAGATTCTGGATGAGGACCACTATGACCTGGAGAAAGTAAAAGAGCGCATCCTCGACTATTTGGCAGTGCTGCAGCTCAAACCCGTGTTGAAGGGCCCTATCCTTTGCTTCGTCGGACCGCCGGGAGTCGGCAAGACATCGCTCGGTAAATTCATCGCGCGCGCCGTAGGCAGGAAATTCGCGCGCATTTCAATGGGCGGCATGCACGATGAGGCTGAAATTCGCGGACATCGCCGTACCTATATTGGCGCGCTGCCCGGGCAAATCATACAGGGAATTCGCCGCGCCGGTACCCGGGATCCGGTGTTCATGCTGGACGAAGTGGACAAATTGGGGCGCGACTTTCGCGGCGATCCCGCTTCGGCCCTCCTCGAAGTTCTGGATCCGGAACAGAACTCGACGTTCCGTGACAACTACCTCGACGTTCCGTTCGATTTATCTAAAGTTTTGTTTATCACCACCGCCAACATACTCGATACCATTCCGGAAGCCTTGCGCGACCGCATGGAGATTATTGAGCTTCAGGGCTACACCGAACAGGAAAAATCGATCATCGCTTTCCGGTATCTGATCCCGCGGCAGGTCAAAGAAAACGGGCTCGAAACCGAGGGCAGTATTCACTTCACCGACGAAGCCGTACGTTACCTGATTCGCCGTTACACTCGTGAAGCGGGCGTGCGCAGCCTGGAACGGGAAATAGGCAGCGTCTGCCGGAAGCGCGCGCGGCACATCGCCGAAGGCAAGACCGAAGGCGCGGAGATCACGCCCGAGCGCGTGGAAGAGTTTCTGGGCGCGCCGCGGTTCCGTCCCGATGTTGAGGTAGCCGAACGCACGCGCAGGCCTGGTGTCGCCGTTGGTCTGGCGTGGACGCCGGTCGGCGGCGACGTGCTGTTCATCGAGGCGGGCCGCATGCCGGGCGGCAGCAAAGGCCTGATCATGACGGGACAACTCGGCTCGGTGATGCAGGAATCGGTGCAGGCCGCGCTCACCTGGGTGCGCGCCAACGCCAAGCGCTACGGTATCGATCCGGAGCTGTTTAAATCGAGTGACATTCACGTCCATGTTCCGGCTGGCGCAATTCCGAAGGACGGGCCCTCGGCGGGCATCACCATGGCGGCAGCGCTGGTTTCCATGCTGACCGAGCGCCGCATCCGGCCCAACCTGGCGATGACCGGCGAGATCACGCTGACCGGACAGGTGCTGCCGATCGGCGGCGTCAAAGAAAAAGTGCTGGCGGCCAAACGCAGTGGCGTGCGTGAGGTGATCCTTCCGTTCGAGAACGAGGTCAATGTGAAGGAAGATCTCAAGAGTGAGCAGATCGGCGACATCAAGCTGCACTATGTGCGCACTGTCGAAGAAGTCATGGAGCTGGCGCTCGAGCCGAAGGCCGCGGAATCCGCGTAGACTCTCCATTTTGATTGGGGCCGCGATTTGCACGGCGCGGCCCAACACCTGAAAAATCCTCAGCACCAACCCCGCCCTGCGCCGCGATTCCCGCCCCGCTATTATGGTTCTCCTATGCGGCTCACCTGCCTCGTTCTCTTCTGCATGGCACTGCAAGCTCAGGACGCTCGCTATTCTCCCAAGGGCGACCAGATTCCCGGGCCGGCCACGCCGGATGAATTTTCCAACTGGTTGAACGACATCCGCCATTGGCGCGACGAGCGGCTGATTCGTGCCGGCTATAGCGGCAAGGAGTACGCGCGGCCCGAACTTGCATGGTCGCAGCGCGATTTTATTCAACCGCAGATGATGATCGAGGATCGTTTCTTCTACGATGTGGCGGCGGGCAAATATACGGTTGACCGCTATCTGGACGATCTAGAGAAACGCTATGGGGGCATAGACAGCGTCCTGATCTGGCCGGTCTATCCGAACGTCGGCATCGATAATCGCAATCAATACGACCTCACGCGCGATATGCCCGGCGGCATCGCCGGACTACGGCAAATGATCGCCGACTTTCATCGCCGCGGTGTGCGCGTTTTGTTTCCGGTAATGCCGTGGGACCAGGGAACGCGCGACGAAGGCGTGCCGAACTGGACCGCGACGGCGCGCCTGATGGCGGCGATCGGCGCCGATGGTGTGAACGGCGATACGTTCAACGGGATGCCGCGCGCATTTCGCGACGCCTCCGATGCCACCGGGCACCCGCTCGTGTTTGAGCCCGAGCACTACAATACCGACGAAGAGCGACTGGCGTGGAACAACCAATCGTGGGGCTACTGGGAGTATCCGTTTGTCCCGAGCGTCAGCAAGTTGAAGTGGCTGGAGCCGCGCCACATGGTGAACGTCTGCCGGCGATGGGGCCGCGACAAAACCGACGATCTGCAGTACGCCTTCTTCAATGGCGTGGGCTACGAAAGCTGGGAGAACATCTGGGGCATCTGGAACCAAATCACGCCGCGCGACGCCGAAGCCCTGCGGCGCATGGCGCTCGTCGAACGTGAGTTCGGGGATCTGCTGACAAGCGCGGACTGGGAGCCGCATACGCCTACCTTGCAGTACGGCGCTTACGCCAGCAAATTCGCGCGCGGCGGGCGCACGCTGTGGACAGTGGTGAACCGCAACCAGTATGACCTTGCGGGGCGCCAGCTCGAGATTCCGCAAACCGCCGGAACGCGCTACTACGATGTCTGGAACGGGGCAACGATCAAGCCCGAGATCCATGGCGGCCGCGCCACGCTGAGCTTCGCCATGGAGCCGCATGGCTTCGGCGGCGTGCTGACGATGAGCGGATCGCCGGATGCCGCGCTCGAAAAGTTTCTGTCGGAGATGCAGCAGCTCTCGCGCACGCCGCTCGCGGCTTACTCGCACGAGTGGACTTTTCTGCCGCAGCAGATGGTCGAGATTGCGCCGACTGCCGCCGTGCTCACGCCGCCACCGGGGATGGTTCGGATTCCGGCAGGAAGTTTCACGTTTCGCGTCTCGGGAATCGAGATCGAAGGCGACAACGACATCGGTGTCGACGTTCAATATCCGTGGGAGGACTCGCCGCGGCGTCATCATCTGAAGACGCTTGATGTGAAATCGTTTTACATTGACCGTTACCCGGTGACGAATGCGGAGTTCAAGAAATTTGTCGACGCGGCTCATTACCACCCGGCCGACGATCACAATTTCTTGAAAGACTGGACTAGTGGATCGTATCCCGCAGGTTGGGCCAGCAAGCCGGTGACGTGGGTGTCGCTCGAAGATGCGCGCGCGTACGCCCGGTGGGTCGGCAAGCGCCTGCCGCACGAGTGGGAATGGCAGTATGCCGCCCAGGGAAGTGACGGCCGCGCGTACCCGTGGGGCAACCAGTGGGACGCGGCGGCGGTGCAGGCGCCCGAAACCAGCCGGGTCATGCGCGCGCCGGATGATGTGAACGCGCATCCGCGCGGCGCCAGCCCGTTCGGCGTCGAGGATTTGATCGGCAACGTCTGGCAATGGACCGATGAATTCGTCGACACGCACACGCGCGCCGGCATCCTGCGCGGCGGCAGTTATTATCAACCGCAAGGCTCGCACTGGTACTTCCCGCAGGCCTACAAACTCGAAGAGCACGGAAAATATCTGTTAATGTCGCCCGGAAAAGACCGGTCAGCGGCCGTCGGTTTCCGCTGCGTGGCCGATAGCGAGTGAGATACACTTCGCTTATGTATTCACGAAGAGAATTTTCGAAGCTGGCGCTGGCTGCATTTCCGGCGGCAACGGCGCTGGCTCGCATCGATTCCACCGTGCACGGCGTGCAACTCGGCGTGCAGTCCTACAGTTTTCGCGACCGCTCGCTGGACGACGCCATTAAAGCGATGGTCGAGGTGGGGCTGGGCGAGTGCGAGCTGTTCGCGGGACATGTCGAGCCCAAGTTGCATCGCGAAGAGCTGCGCAAATGGCGCACTACGGTTTCGATGGACGAGTTTCACAATGTCCGGAAGAAGTTCGACGATGCCGGCATCTTGCTCTACGCGTACAATTACAGCTTCCGCGACGACTACACCGACGAAGAAATTGCGCGCGGCTTCGACATGGCGAATGCGTTGGGCGTGAAGATTCTTACGGCATCGTCGACGCTCTCCGTGGTTGACCGCGTCGACCGCGAGGCCAGCAAATACAAGATTCGTGTGGGATTTCACGGACACTCGGAGACCAAGCATCCCAACGAATTTTCATCGCCCGACACGTTTGAGAAGGCCATGGCCGGCCATTCACCGTACATCAACGTGAATCTGGATATCGGGCATTTCTTCGCCGCCGGGTTCGATCCGATCGAATTCATCAACAAACATCACGAGCGCATAGTGACGCTGCACATCAAGGATCGAAAGAAGAACGACGGCGAGAATATGCCGTTCGGCCAGGGCGACACGCCCATCAAGCCCGTGCTGCAATTGCTGGCGAAGAAGAAGTACCGGATTCCGGCGAATATCGAATACGAATACAAGGGCGAAGATACGGTGGCGGAAGTGAAGAAGTGTCTGGAGTACTGTAAAGCGGCGCTGGCGTAAGTGGCGAAAGCCGTCTAACCCAGCAGTCCGCCGTGCCCCAGGCACGCGACTTCCCAGCTGGTCACGCGATAGCGTGCGAGCAGCGGCGGCAGGATCAGGTCCACCACATTCGGCTTGGCCGAGCGGAAGCAGCCGGGAGCCGAGATGACGGGTACCTCATCCTTATAGGCCAGCATCATCAGGTTGCCCGGCTCGACCGGCGCCAAAAACCTTTCCAACTGCCCGCCGATGCGCGTCATGGCGCGGCCCACCGCATCTTCGGGACCGGCGGGCGCCGTAGTGGAAGCGATCAGGATCAGCGATGGCCGCGAGCGCAGCATGTGCTGCAGAGAGCGGCTCACCGATGCGTCATCTTCGACGCACGAGAGCACAAAATTTGGCACAAGGCCAAAGCGCTCCAGGCGCTGTTTGGTGATGCTCTCGAAAAGCTGACGGGCGCGTTCACCATTCACCGGGTCGGTGAACAACACGCCGATCGAAGGATTCCGCACCGGCCGCGCCTGGATGATCGGTCCCCGCTCGCGCAGAATCGACGTGATGGCTTCCAACTGCTCTTTAGCGACCGCGAACGGCGCGCTCTTCACTGTGGCGATGCGCTGGCCCGCCAAAGCAAAACTGAAGTTCATCGAGGTGGCAATCACCAGGCTGGAGGTGCAATTGATCTGGCGCAGCAGCTCATCGTCTACCAGCACGCAGCAATTCTCGGTGGCGTGCAGGTTAGCGCGTCCGCCGGCGGCCAAGTGGATTTCGTAGCAGCCGCAGCCCATCTCGCCAGCTACGGCCGATACGGCTTCGTCTTCACCTACTTCGCCGTCTTCCAACTGGGTGACCCAGACTTTGTCCATGCCCTCGGATTCAAGGATGCGGATGTCGTCTTCGCTGATGACGTGGCCTTTTGCCAGCAGCTTTTTCCCGCCGGGTCGGAACACCGTGCAACACAAGATCCGGCCGGTAGATATTCTTACATCAACAGTCTGTGCTCTCATTGCTCGACCTCCTCACCCAGATCACAACCGGGGGCGCACCGGACAGATCAAGTCGGTCTAAATTATAAGGGAGTAGTCGTAGGATAGAAGCACAATTCTCAGGGTTTCCTGCCCTTTATTGAGGATACGGATGTCCCCGGCTGCGGTGCAGCCGCGCGTGCGATTACAAACGAACCGATGATTGTTTCCGAACAATAGGGAACAGAACTGTTTCGATACCCACATTAGGGGTAGTTGTTTCCCTCTGTTGGCGTGAGACCTCAGCCCAATGCGAGGGTTCCAATACCCGAATCATGGCGATTTCATCGCAACATTGGAACTTGGGACAGCGCAGGCAGTCTTTCCATGCTTTGAGCGGCAGGGCGCCACGCTCAACTTCTTCGAAAGCTAATTTGCGAAAGAAATCCGGAACATAAGTAAAAGCGAAGATGGCATCGAGCGAATAATCGGCTGCCTCTGTAACAAGTGTTTCGACGATGCGGCGGCCGACGCCATGCGTCTTGGCACATTCCGCAACCGCAAGCGAACGAATCTCACCCGTGGTGGGGGAGTAAAAGTGCAGCGCGCCGCAACCGACAAGCTTGCCGCCGGAATACGCCACGGAAAAATCGCGGACGCTCTCTGAGATCTCGAACTCCGTGCGGGGCAGCATGATGCCTTGGGACGCGTAACCATTGATCAGTTCGAGCAGTGGCGCAACGTCGGCCATGCGCGCTTTTCGCAGCTCAATTGCAATCGCCGCGTTGGCATGTTCGCTGATCGCGTCGGCGGTGAGCCCGCTAATCATGCGACTCGACCGGCTCATGGGCGGGCGCAATACGCGTTCC
>DATLVQ010000233.1:0-2158 GCA_035577325.1 Bryobacteraceae bacterium
CACAAGTGGATTCATTTCGTATCGCCACAACCCCGGACCCGCTACGGATAAAATCGCGACAGACAACAACTCTCTTATCTTTACCAACAAGAGCCTCTCGGCTGGTCAAATTACCCCCGGCACTTTCGGAGCGGGAGCGTACAGTCTTAGCGGAAGCTCATTGACGTTGCCGGGCAGCGGGAGTTTCGACGCAAATGGCGTTCTGACTCTTCCGACTGCCAGCGCGACTCGCGAGTATCTGGTCATCGGATCAGGTACGAAGCCGACTTCGCCTGTTACAGGCGGCGTGTGGATGGCAAATACCGGAACGTATAAGGGCCTTGGCTATAAAGGCCCGGGCGGCAGCACTTGGACCGTTCCAGCGATTCAAGACTCTGGTCTGGTGACGGGAGATCAGCTCATATATAACAGCGAATGGCAGCGTTTTGCAGGGCCGACTTCGAGTACTCCTGCAATCCTAACCAGCACGGGAACTGGATCGGCGGCGAACCCTCCCGCATGGACACCTGCGGCATGGGCTACGACGACTCCTACCGGCACGGGAAACTTAGTCCTACAGACCACGCCGACGCTTTCAACGCCTTCGCTTGGAACGAATCCATACACTGCTACTTTCACTGCTGGCGGCGCGAGTTGCTGCACGCAGAGCCAGTGGTCCGTTCAATTGCTCGGCACCACCTCGGGGGCTTCTCGCGTATCGCAGAATGGTGGAACGTTAAACGGATTGATCGGAGTTTCCGTCAATGGAAATTCTAACGCGGGCGCGGCGGCGGAAATAGAACTCGGCGGGATGTCCTCGGTGCAAACCGATGGCGCAACGACCGCCGGGGATTACCTGATTGCTTCGATCACCGGAAATGGCCAAGTCCACGATGCTGGATCGACATGGCCGACAGATCCGAGCAAGCAAGTATTGGGCCGAATCCTGAGCACTAATGCAAGCTCGGGAACGTTCACTGCGCTGATGTTTGGTCCCGAATTGCGTGGCATTCCGGTGGCCGCCAGCGATCTATCAAATGGAGCAACAGGCAGCGGTGCGGTAGTTCTTGCTTCGGCGCTTCCTCTTTCCGGGACCACAGGCTCAATTGGTGGGGGACTACTGACCGTAGGAACTTGCGCTTCGGGGACAGCTAGCGTCACCGGCGCAACTACATCAATGGCCGTGTCGGCTAGCCCTGTCACATATCCTGGCGATGGAAACTACTGGGTCGCCTATGTATCTTCTTCAAATACCGTCACTGTTAAGGTTTGCGCTACTGCGACATTGACGCCAACGGCATCGAACTATAACGTGAGAGTTATTCAGTAAATGACACAGATGGGCGCAGGGAGGGATATAGGCTTCGTTTCGAACCAAATGAACGAAGCAGCCGATCGCGCTCAGAAGCAGCTCGATGCAGTCAAGGATGGGTTGCATGGGAAGATCGAGGATCATCTTGGTGCTGTCATTACCACGATGGCTACACTTGAACAAACGGTCCTTGGAGCTATCGGGATCTCACAAGAAGAGCGCCGGATAGCTTTACAAAGCGTCTCGGATCAACTCGACGCGATCAAAAAACAACAGTCAGAGGACGCAGCGTCGATTCGGACTGCCATCTACACGATTGAAATCAATCTGAAGTTCAATACTCAGACGTTAGTTGAGAGCGCCGAAGCGAATATTCGCCGGGACTTCTGGAAGCTGTTCTTCGTGAGCTTGTGGCGCTCGATTAAGGGGCTGTTCTAATGTCGGTGAAGAAGAGCCAGCTCTTAGCGGACTGCGTTAGGGTACCCGACAACGCCCAAGCCTACCTTCTTTCCGATTTGCTGGCTACTGCTGGCATTGGGTCCGAGATTGAATATGAAGCTCTTGTTACATTTCTGATGCTAGATGTTAGGTCAGCAAATTCAAAACTATGGGTTGGGTCTGGAGATAATACAGGCGAGGACCATTATGGTCCGATGCTCTACGCCGATCAAATTACGATAACTCTGGTGACTGTGAACTCAGCCCCTGGAGAAGGAATATATTTAGCTACCAACAACGCGGCTGGCGTGACCGTAGGAGTGACCATCTCATGGCATCTATTTGGCCGCTGATTCTTCTCTCCCCAGTCATGCTGTTGGGTCAGCAGGGGAATACTGTCACGCTGATTAACGATACAGACGCCCCGGC
>DATLVQ010000234.1:0-16024 GCA_035577325.1 Bryobacteraceae bacterium
TACAGCACTTATCTTGGTGGCGCGGCCACCGACAGTGGCTATGCCATTGCCGCCGATGCCGCCGGAAACGCCTATGTGGCGGGCGGAACCTACTCGTTCAACTTCCCCACCGCCAGCGCATATCAATCTACGAATCGCGGACAGCAGAATGCGTTTGTCGCTAAGTTCACCCCGTCCGGCAGCCTGCTTTACAGCACGTACCTTGGCGGCAACGGAAACGATAGCGCTGCCGGCATTGCCATCGATGCTTCCGGTAACGCCTATGTCACAGGCGGCACCACTTCGACGAACTTTCCAACAGCGGCTCCGCTGCAGGCGGCGAGCGGCGGCAATCAGGATGCTTTCATCGCCAAGTTAAACCCGTCCGGAAATGGACTTGTCTACAGCACTTACCTCGGAGGCTCCGGCGGATTGCCCGGCTCCGCCGAAACAGGAAACGCCATTGCGGTCGATGCCAGCGGCGCTGCGTATGTCGCTGGCTCCACCAGTTCCACTAATTTCCCTGTGAGCGCCGGCGCTCTGCAGCCCACCAACTTGGGCGGCGGCGATGCGTTTGTCTCCAAATTGAATCCGGCGGGCAGCGCCCTGGTCTACTCCACTTATTTGGGCGGGGGCAGCGTGGATTGCGCCACGGGAGTCGCCGTGGATTTCACCGGCAGCGTCTACATCACGGGGTACACGGCCTCCTACGATTTTCTCAACTTACGCGGCCTGCAATCGGCGAACGCCGGCCCCTACGACGCCTTTCTCACCAAATTAAACGCCGCCGGCACCGGTCTCATTTGGAGCACCTATCTGGGTGGCGCGGCCAGCGACGCGGCCTATGCCGTTGCGGTCGATCCGCTCACCAACGCCTATGTTGCCGGACTGACGCAATCCAATGACTTCCCGCTGCGCAATCCGCTTCAAAGCCTCAACGGCGGAGCCTTTGGCGGCTTCGTCGCTAAAGTGTCCTCCGGCTGGGTGGCGGCTGTGTTCTCCGCCGGATCCTGGTATGTCGACCGCAACCGCAACGGCGGATTCGATGGAACCACAGCCGGCGACCAGACGTTCACCTTCGGACAGGCCGGTGACATTCCGGTTGCTGGCGACTGGAACGGCTCCGGCACTTACAAAATTGGCGTCTTCCGCGCCGGTCAGTGGCTGCTCGACTGCAACGGTAATGGCGTATGGGATGGCGTCGCGGGCGGCGACTGTCTCTACAATTTCGGTCAGGCAGGCGACAAACCAGTAGTGGGCGACTGGACGGCCTCGGGGAAAACCAAGATCGGCGTCTTCCGCGGCGGATTTTGGATGCTCGATCTCAACGGCAACGGCGTCTTCGATGGCAATGGCGGCGGCGACAACTCTTTCTGGTTCGGTAACTCGTCGTATACCCCGGTGGTGGGTGATTGGACCGGATCCGGCACCACTAAGACCGGTCTGTTCATCAACGGTACCTGGTATCTCGACGACAACGGCGACGGCCAGTGGGTTTCAGGCGCCGATCAGATTCTCTCGTTCGGCCAGGCCGGCGACATTCCTGTCGTGGGTGACTGGAGCGCGTCCGGTAAGTCTAGCGTGGGCGTCTTCCGCTCCGGCTTCTGGATCGTTGACATGGACGGCAACGGAGCGCTAAGCGGCATCGGCATCGGCGAAGCCGGCTTCTGGATCGGCAACTCCTCATTCACGCCCGTCGTGACGCGCTAGCCTGGTCACGCCGGCCGATTTTCGCCAGCACTGCACCCACAAGGAGTTCGGCCGATAAATCAAGTTTTTCGCACCCCCGAAGGCCGCAGCAGGAATCCTTCCGCAGAATGTCGACCTCCTGGAAGCTGCCTCCCGCGGCGTCTACCGTCGCCGTCTGCCTGGTCTCCAATTGGAAAACCGTTCGACATCCCGGTCGAACCGGTCGCGGATTTCTTCAACGGAGGCCTGTCGCTTAGTATTCATCGGTATGCAGACGATCTTATCGTGATGGTCTCCTGGGCTCCATCGGACAGTCGGGTACCGAACCGCGACTGAAGGGAGCCGTTGCGTGAAGTAACGGCGAAAAGTCTAGTACGTAATCAGGTCTTCAAAATCCAGATTGCCGCCCGAAAGAATCACACCAATGCTGCGGACATCCGCGGGCAATTTGTGATGCAGCACAGCGGCGGCCGCTACCGCTCCGCTGGGTTCGACGAGCAGTTTCATCCGCGTCAGCAGCAATTTGACCGTGGCGCGAATCTCGTCCTCGGTAACTAGCAGGACTTTCTCGACGTAACGCTGCAAGATGGGAAATGTCAGCGCACCTGGCTGGGGGGAGCGCAGTCCGTCGGCGATCGTGTCGGCCGTAGGAATCTCCACCCGGTGCCCGGCTTGCATGGAGAGATAAGTATCGTTGGCGCGTTCCGGCTCGGCCCCGAAAACGTGGATATCAGGGTCCAGCGACTTGGCGATGGTCGCGCAACCAGCCAGCAGACCGCCACCCCCGATGGGAGCGATGATAGCATCGAGATGCGGAACTGCTTCGAGCAACTCGAGCGCGGCCGTCCCCTGCCCCGCCATCACCAGCGGATGATCGAAGGGCGGAACCAGCGTGGCGCCGGTCTTGTTCAGGATTTGGGCGGCGATGACTTCACGGCTTTCCCGGTGCCGGTTGTAAGTGACGATCGTTGCGCCGTGATTGCGGGTAGCCTCCAGCTTGCCCTTCGGCGCATCTTCCGGCATTACGATCGTCGCCTTAGCGCCTACGTGCTTGGCGGCCATGGCCACCGCCTGGGCATGGTTGCCGGAAGAGAAAGCCACCACGCCGCGCGGCAGGTCTTCATTCGGAATCGATAGAATCAGGTTGCTCGCGCCGCGGATCTTGAACGCGCCGCCGCGCTGCAGATTTTCGCACTTGAAGTGGACTTCGACGCCCGCGGCCCGATCGATACTGGTCGACGAGAACACTGGCGTACGGCGGGCCAGAGCCTTGATCCGGGACTCCGCATCGCGAACCATCACCGCCGAGAGCTCGGGTTGCATCTAACGATTCTATCGGAGGCAACCGCTGCGGCCGGTAGGGAAGGTATTCAAGAAACCACGAAATCGAACAAGAACTGTCTATCGTGCCGTCTGCATTTCGAACGTACGGCGCTCACGCAGCCACCGCACCCGGCTTTGGTACTCCTGATAAAGTGTCGCAAAGCCCGCCCAGTAGTAGCCCGCCGTGAAGAGCGCGAGGAAGGGGATCGAGAAGTAATTGTAGGTTTCAATTGCGAAGACAATCATGTAAAGGAAATACGAGCCGACGGCGATCTCGATGTACGGCAGCCAGCCGCTCTTCGGCCGGTACCTCTTGTGCTCGAGATTCACTGGTCTGCCTTCAATGGCATATTTCGGCGTGCGAACAAACGCTGTGCGAATGCCAAACAGCGCTTCCATTACCGCGCGCGTGTTGATGATGGTCAGCGCCACTCCTACCGCCATCAGCATGGGCAGCAGAAACACGGAGCGCTTCCAGTGCTTGGGATATAGTTCGCGGTACGCCACCACATAGAATGCCGAGATGGACCAGAATGACGCCATAATGAGCGGCAGGTCGAGGAACACCATCTGTAGAACGCCCATATAAAAGCGCACGATCATTACCGGCAGCATCAGCGCCGACACCACCAGCATTAGCGGGTAGGAAATATTCGGGGTCAGGTGCAAAAATGCCTCGGCCTTCACGCGCCACGGCAGCTTCGCTCGAAGTATCTGGCGCAGCAGCTTCTGTGCCACCTGCGTCAGCCCCTTGGCCCAGCGCGACTGCTGGACCTGGAAGCCGTGCATCTCGACCGGCAGTTCCGACGGGCAATCTAGCCCCGGCAGATAGACGAATCGCCAGCCTTTGAGCTGCGCGCGATAACTCAGGTCGGAATCCTCGGTCAGCGTATCCGACTGCCAGCCGCCGGCGTTGTCAATCATGCGTCGCCGCAATATTCCCGCCGTCCCGTTGAAGTTGAAGAAATAGCCGGCGCGCGAGCGGGCTCCGTGCTCCAGGATGAAATGCCCGTCCAGCAGCATGGCTTCCACTTCGGTGAGGAAGTTGTACTCCCGGTTCAGATAGCTCCAGCGCGTCTGCACCACGCCCACCTTCGGATCGGTGAAGTGGTGAACGGTTTTCAGCAGAAAGTCGGTCGGCGGGATGAAGTCCGCGTCGAATATCGCCACGAATTCGCCGGTCGCCGTCTTGAGCCCTTCCGCCAGCGCCCCCGCCTTGAATCCCTGGCGATTCGTGCGGTGGAGGTATTCGACGTTGAATCCCAGCGCCTGGTAGCGCTCGCAGAGTGCCTCAGCGTGTGCATGCGTATCGTCGGTCGAATCGTCCAGCACCTGAATTTGCAGCAATTCTTTCGGATACTCGATTTTCGTCACTTCATCGATCAGCCGCTCGATCACGTACCGCTCGTTGTAAATCGGCAGCTGGATGGTCACCGGCGGCAATTGCGCGAAACGCTCCCGCGGATCCTTCGTTGCATTCTTCCGGTACTTGAAATAAGTGCGGATGATGTCGTAACGGTGCAGGCCGTAGACGGAAAGAATAGCCAGCGTAGCGAAATAAGGGATGAGCAGCGACCAATCGAACCAATCCAGCTGATGGATGCCGGCAAAAGTCTTGTCGTTCAGGCCGCGCATCAGCCGCTCGGTAAAGCTCGTGGCGGCGAACAGGGCCAGCGTGGTGGAAGCTGATAGCATCATGACTTGTCCCAGACTGATCGAATCGTGCGGATCGGACTGCTCCTCTCGGCCGCCGCCTTATTGGCCGTTTTCGTAAGGATCCGCTTCTTGGGTGATCTCAGGGCGCATGTCCCCGAAACCCTTACATTGCTAGTATTAGCAGGTCTATTCTATCTCGTTTCATGCTATTTGGTTGAGCGGCCGTCAAATAGTGCGAAATCCGACCGGTTTGGCCTGGCGATTGTGATCTTGGGTATCATTCTCCGCCTGATCGTGTGGCCCCTCGCCCCGGCGCTTTCCGATGATCCGTACCGGTACCGCTGGGAAGGCAAGTTGCAGGCCGCCGGCGGCAACCCGTATGAAGTTCAGCCCGTCGACGCCCGCTGGGCCAGCCTGCGCGACGAGACCTATGGACGCATCCCGGGCAGAGATTTCAAAGCGGTCTATGGGCCCCTCATAGAGCAGCTCGAGCGCTGGGCGTACCGGGCTGTTTCCGCCGCCGGACTGAGTCCCGAGCGGCAAGTATTCTGGTTTAAGCTGCCCTTTGCACTGTGCGATCTGGGCGCGATGGCGGCGCTGTGGCTGTTGCTGGCAGCGCATGGGCTGCCGCGCGCGCGCATCCTGATTTATGCCTGGTCGCCGCTTGCGGTTATGGAGTTCTGGGCCACCGGCCACAACGATTCGGTGGTTGTGCTGTTGATTGCCCTGGCCCTCGTTGCGGCCGCGAAGAATCGCTGGACTTTGGCGTTCGCCACGCTCTCGCTCGCCGCCGGCGCCAAGATCTGGCCCATCCTGTTGTTTCCGCTGTTTATTGGATGGAAGCGAACGCGGCCCCTGCGCTGGTGGCAATGGAGCGTGGTGATTCCGATTGCCGTTCTACTCGCCCTGCCTTACTGGACGAATGTCACGGAAAATTTGCAGTTCATGAGCGGCTTCATGGGCGGATGGCGCAACAACGACAGCCTCTACGGACTTATTCTGTGGATAACGAAGGATCTTTACCGCGCCAAGCACACAGCCTTTGCGATCTGCGCCGTAGCGGTGGCGGTTTTAATGCTGCGCGAAGTACCGCTCGAGCGCGCAACTCTATGGGCCATCACACTGACTTTGATGGTTTCAGCCAACTGCCATCCGTGGTACCTCACATGGCTGCTGCCCTTGCTCATCTTGTTTCCCGTGCCGGGCCTTCTATTGTGGACGGCGCTCGTGCCACTGGCTTATTCAGCGGTCGTCTCGTGGGTCGCGCTCGGCGAATGGCAGGGTTCGAATATGTTTCGTTGGTTCGAATATGCGCCTGTCTACGCTCTGCTTACCGGCTCGTGGCTGGTTTCGTGGCTGCGTGCCCGCCGCAGACTTCCTGATAGTACTGCTCATACTGCGGGATGATGCTCTCGGTCGAGAAGCGCGTCACTGCCGTGTGGCGCGCCGCGTCAGCCATGCGCTCGTGCAGGCGATCGTCAGTAAGCAACTGCGTGACGCGCGCGGCTTGCGCGTCGATATCACCCACGGCCTCCATAAAGCCGTCCACGCCGTTCGTGATCAGCTCCGGCACGCCGCCGGCATTGGTGCCAATGGGCGGTACGCCGCACGCCATGGCCTCGAGCGCGGCCAGTCCAAAAGCTTCCAGTTCGCTTGGCATCAGCAGGACGTGCGCCAGCCGGATCAGCCGCTCGACATGATCCTGTTTGCCGAGAAAGCTCACATGTTCGTGCACGCCCAGGTCGCGCGCCAGCATTTCGGCCGGCCCGCGGTCGGGCCCGTCGCCCACCATCAGCAAGTGCGCGGGCGCCGACTTTCGTACACGCTCCAGAATGTGGATGCAGTCATTCACGCGCTTCACCGGCCGAAAATTCGAAAGATGGATGAACAGCTTTTGACCATCCGGCGCGAAGCGGCGAGCGCCCGATTTCTGCGCGTCCGGTTTGTAGGTCTCGACGTTCACGAAGTTTGGAATCACGCGCACGCGGTTCTTCACGCCAAAAACATCCGCCGTGCGCTCGCGGATGAACTCGCTGATGCTCGTGATGCCGTTCGATTGCTCGATAGAGAATTTGGTGATGGGAAAATAGGAGCGGTCCGAGCCCACGAGCGTAATGTCGGTTCCATGCAGCGTGGTGATGAACGGCAGCCGTCGAATCGGCGCCAGCATTTGCTGCGCCAGCAGCGCGGCGATCGAGTGCGGAATCGCGTAGTGCACGTGCAGCAGGTCGAGCGCATAGCTCTCGGCCACTTCCGCCATGCGCGACGCCAGCGCCAGGCAGTACGGCGGGTACTGGAACAGCGGGTAATTCGAGACTTCCACTTCGTGATAGTGGATGCGCGGCGTCCCCGGATCGAGCCGAATCGGATTAGCGTAAGTGATGAAGTGGACGTCGTGCCCGCGATTGGCCAGCTCGAGCCCAAGCTCGGTAGCGACAATGCCGCTGCCGCCATACGTCGGGTAACAGGTAATGCCAACCTTCACTTCGTCAGCGTAGCATCCGGGCGCCGCTGTGCGCGTCCGAACCGCCTTATGGCGATGACCCGTAAGGCTCTATTCATATCTCAAAGCCGTGATCGGATCGATGCGCGAGGCACGGCGCGCTGGAATCCAGATCGCAACGGTTGCTACCGCGATTAGGACAGCTATTGCCATTGCTAGCGTTAGAGGATCGTTTGTGGTCAAGCCGAACAGCATGCTGGAAATCATGCGAGCCGCGCCTAATGCAGTCGGTATTCCAACTGCGATACCGGCGAGAACCAGCAGCAGCCCCTCGCGTAAAGCGAGCCACAGTACCGTCTTCGCCTGGGCTCCCAGCGCCATGCGAATGCCGATTTCGCCGGTACGCTGGGTGACCGCATAAGCCGCTACGCCGTAAAGGCCAACCGCGGCCAGGGTCAACGCGAGCAGCCCGAACGTGCTTGCCAGGACAGCTATGAGCCGTTCCTGCGTAAGAAACTGGTCGACCCAATCGGTCAGCGTGAAGATAGCGACTGGGACTTGCGGCGCTATTGCCCGCACTTGCAGGCGCACGGCTGGCGCCAGCCCGGCCAGGCTGCCCGCTCCGCGCACTTCCAGGTTTACCGAGCTGGCTTCACTCAGGTTCTGCAAGTAAGGTTGATAAACCACGAAGTGCGGTTTTTCTCGCAGGGTCTCGTACTTTGCATTTTTGACTACGCCCACGATTTCGTCCGCTGGGCCTGAGTCGATTTGAATATGCCGGCCGAGAGGGCTCCCATCAGGGAAGTAATGGCGGACCAACGCTTCGCTAACAATTGCGACACGAGGCGCGCGCTCATGGTCTTGCGGCCCGAAGTCGCGGCCGGCCACGAGCGGAGTCCGCAGCGTCTCAAAAAAATGAGGCGATACGATATTCAGGTAAACATACCCCTGTGTATTCTGGGGCGCGCGACGACCGTCCACCAACACGCCAGCGGCGCCAAAGAACGTGCCTCCTCCCCCAGTCAGTGGCGGATAAACCGACAGGCTTGCTGAGCTGACTCCCGGCAATGCGCTGACCCGCTCGAGCAACTGCCGATAAAAGTTGGCTAGAGCCGTATCGCGATATCCTGCGCGTGCCGGATGGAGGCTGCCTAACAGGACGCCTTCGCGCTGGAAGCCTGTATCCACGCTGACGAGCTTCCGCAGGCTGCGGACAAACAGACCTGCCCCGATAAGCAGCACCAAACAGAGTGCGACCTGCGCGGCCACGAGCACTTTGCCCAGAGTGCGCCGAGTGCCTGCAACGCGGGTACTTGTCCGGAGGGCCTCACCGAGGCCGGCGCGCGTAGTCTGGAAGGCGGGAGCCAGACCAAACAATACGCCGGTCGCGAGTGCGATAGCTGCCGTGAAGACGAGAACGCGCCAATCAGGTCGGACGTTCAGGTAGACGGCGCTGCCGATCCGCGAGGACAGAAGTTGGACCAGTGCGGTAGCAGCCCAGAACGAGAAGAAAAGGCCCAAGATTCCGCCCAGAGCTGCCAGGAAGACACTCTCCGTGATGAGTTGCCGCATCAGACGGGGCGTGCTCGCACCAAGTGCCAGCCGTACCGCCATCTCGCGATGCCGTGTTCTGGCGCGTGCCAGCAGGAGGTTGGCCACATTAGCGCAGGCGATCAGCAGTACAAGGCCAACGATGCCCATGAGGACGAAAAGAGGCTTGGAGAACCGTATGCGTAAATCCGAGAGCCCGGTGCTGGCGGCTTCCAATCTGATCCCTAATGAACGTGTGCCGTACTGTCCTTGCGGATCGAGCGCGGATAACAGGTGCGGCCATAGGACCGTTAATTGAGCACGCGCCTGCTGCTCTGATACGTTGGGCTTCAGGCGCGCCATCACCCGCAACCACTGTGCGTCCGTCCGCCCTAAGAACGGCCGGTCGGGGTTAAGCCGGGACTGCAGCGTCACCGGGACTGCTATTTCCCATGACGAGCCCACCTCCGCGCCGAAAAACCAAGCCGGAGTAACGCCGACGATGGCGACGGGGACGCCTTCAATCGTTACCGTGCGGCCCACCACGCCCGGGTCCGCCCCGAAACGCCGGATCCATCCTTGATGGCTGAGTACGGCAACTGACGGCGCTGCCGGGCGATCGTCCTCAGGCGTCAAGGTCCGGCCGAGAAGTGCCGGTACGCCTAACGAGGCATAGTAGTTGCCCGCTACGTAGAGGCCTTCAACGGGTTCGACTTCGCCGCCCATGCCCAGGTTCATACCACGCGCGGCCCAAGCGAATACGTCCGAAAAGACCTGATTACGCTCCCGGAGTAATCCAAAGGCCGGATACGAGAAGAAATTGTAGGCCTGCCCCTCGTGAACCTCCTCAAGTTGGACAAGCTGGGCCGGATCGCGCACCGGCAGCGCTCTTAGCAGCACGGCATCGAGCACGCTAAAGATTGCGGTGTTGGCTCCGATTCCCAGAGCGAGTGATAGCACGGCGACGGTAGTGAATCCGGGATTCTTACGCAGTATGCGCGCGGCGTAACGGAGGTCCTGGCTGAGTCGCTCGAGTGAACTCCATCCCCAGATTTCGCGCGTGGCTTCCTTGAACAGCGCCACGTTGCCAAATGCGCGTCGCGCCGCGTAAGGAGCCAATTCTCGGGGGACTCCGGCGGCAGCCTGTTCTTCGGCCTCGAGGTCCAGATGCGCGCGGATCTCGCGATCGAGATCGCGCTCGCGCTGCTGCTTCCGCCCAAACCACCTTGTCCACCACCCCATGCCTCACTCCTCAGCCGGCCGCATTACGCGTGCGATGGCGCGCGCCAGTTGCTTCCATTTGGATTCCTCGAGCGTGAGCTGCTTCCGGCCGGCGGCGGTCAGCCGGTAGAACTTCATCTCACGGCCGCGGTCACTGGCCGCCCATTTCGACGTGATCCAGCCTTGGCGGTCCAACCGGTGCAGGGCAGGATAGAGCGAGCCATGCTCCACCTGCAAAACTTCATCGGAAGTTCGCTGAATGTGCTTGGCGATGCCGTGGCCGTGCATGGGGCCGAACAGCAGCGTGCGCAGGATCAGCATGTCCAAGGTGCCTTGCAGGAGCTCGGCGCGAGTGGGTTGATCTTTGGCCATATCGGAATAGTAGGGAGTCTACCACTTTCGGCGCACGAATGGTAGACGGCCTACTGATGATTTGGTTAGGGAAGCAAGTGTAAAGGCAGGCGGCGCGGTGGCACGGTGCTATTGGCTGGTCGCAGACTAACCGCTTCCTTTGGTCGGCTCGGTTGCCTGATGCCGAGGCGCGCGCGCAGCAAGCGGATTCGGATCGCTAGGTTTACCGCCGGTAGAGATACAGCGTGTGGCTGCGGCCTTCGCCATCATCTTCGATGGTGACTTCCTTTTCAGCGGTCCAGTCGCGGAACGGGAAATCGTGGGAAACGACGCGCGTGCCTTTTTTCAGCTGCTTTTCGAGCAGGGGCCGTACTTTATCGTTGGAGACAGGCAGCAGGTACACCGTCAGCAGATTGGCGGAGCTATAATCCTGCTTGAAAATATCACCGCGGATGATGCGTGCGTTTTTGTCCAGGCCGAGAGCGCGGATTTTCTGCATGCTCTGGCGGTAGAGGTCGTCGACCATCTCCACGCCGGTTGAGTCGGCGTGATACTTTTGCGCCGCCATGATGACGATGCGGCCGTCGCCCGAACCGAGGTCGAACATTTTTTCCCCGGCCTTGAGACCGCCCAGATCCAGCATCTTTTCGACAATGGTCAGCGGCGTGGGATAGTACGGCGCCAGCTTTTCGGCCTCTTGCGCGAAAGCGATGCCGCAGGAAAACAGAAGGCTCAAAATCAGGCTTTGACAATAACTAGGGCGCGTGCGACCCCACATACGGCTCAGTGTAGCGCTACTCGAGGACCGAACTCCAGCCCCGGCGCGACAGATCCCGGTAGATTACCGCGCCGGCGGCCAGCCCGACGGCGAGGAATACAAGACCGATCGCGTATTCCTTGAGCAGCAGCTTACCGACGCCGAAAAGTGAACCGTAGATCATGACGCAGCCGCAAATCCAGTCGAGCAGGTTGTATGCCATGTCGCGGGTAGGCGGAATCTCGGGGGCCTTCTTTGCCACCGCCGCCCATCCCGCGGTCCAGGGGTGTACTTTCCGATAAAACGCCACCAGCGTGTCCATGGGCTCGGGCGCTGTGAGGAAAGTAACCGCCAGCCATGCGACGGTTGTGATGCCCACAGTGATGAGCATGATGTAAGCGAAGCCGTAGGGGTCGTCGCTATTGAGGCCGAAGCCCAGTTGCAGGGTAAACGAAACCACGAATGCCGCCACCATGGCCGATACTTCGCTCCAGGCGTTGATGCGCCACCAGTACCATCGTAGGATCAGCACCGTGCCGGTTCCGGCGCCGGTGACAATGAGCAGCTTCCACGCGCCCGCGATCGAATCCATGTAATAGGTCATAATCGCCGAGACGATGGTCAGAAAGACCGTCGCCACCTGCGACATGCCGACATAATGCTTTTCACTCGCGTCCTTGTGGACGAAACGGCGGTAGAAATCGTTCACAAGGTAGCTGGCGCCCCAATTGAGGTTGGTTCCGATTGTCGACATGAAGGCGGCCGCAAAAGCCGCCACCATCAGGCCACGCATCCACGGCGGCAGGTAATCGATCATCACATGGATGTATCCGGTCTCAGGATCCTTGAGATTCGGGTACAGGATAACGGAGGCCAGCGCGGTCAGAATCCAGGGCCAAGGACGAATCGCGTAATGCGCAATATTGAACCAGAGCGTGGCCAGCAGGGAATGCTTCTCGTCTTTCGCGGAAAACATGCGCTGGGCGACGAAGCCGCCGCCGCCGGGTTCGGAACCGGGATACCAGGTGGACCACCAGATGACCGAGACATACACCAGAAAGGTGATCATCGGCATCCAGGCGGAGTTGAGGTCGGGTACAAAGCTCAAGGCCGACCCCACGGGGCCGCCCGCCACTGCCTTGGCACGATCGACGGCGCCCAGCTTTTCTTTCAGCTGATCGATACCGCCCACGGCCTGCACCGCAAACACGGCCAGCACTATGACCATCGACATCTTCAGGACGAATTGAAACAGGTCGGTGACCAGCACGCCCCACAGACCCGACAGCGTCGAGATAAACGACGTCACCGCGATGATCCCGAGCACGATGACCAGCGCCTCGTTCTTGCTCACGCCCAGGATCAACGTCAGAATCTTGACCATGGCCAAGTTTACCCATCCCGGGATGATGCAATTAATGGGGATACCGAGATAGAGGGCGCGGAACCCGCGAAGGAACGCCGCGGGTTTACCGGAGTAGCGGATCTCGGCAAATTCCACGTCGGTCATGACGCCCGAGCGGCGCCAGAGGCGGGCGAAGAGGAAGACCGTCAGCATGCCGCTGGCCACGAAGTTCCACCAGAGCCAGTTGCCGGCAATGCCGTTGCGCGCGACTAAGCCGGTGACGACCAGAGGCGTATCGGCCGCGAAAGTGGTCGCGACCATGGATGTCCCGGCCAGCCACCAGGGAACATTGCGGCCGGACAGGAAAAACTCACTGATGTTCTTTCCGGCCCGCGCCTTATAGTAGAATCCGATCGCCAAGTTGAACAGAAAATAAGCGGCGACGACGGCCCAATCGACGTAAGTGAGTTTCACCGGTCCGGTCCTTCGGTTGAGTTTTCAACCGCAATGTGGAAAAGCCTGTGGATAACTGGTCCCAGGGCGAACAAATCGTCCACACGGCAACAGTTTTGTAACATATTGCACATTCTTTCAGCACTCACGCCCAGTGACTCTGTAAGTTTATAACATCGTGATGCTTAGCAACTTGTTGTTATGTAATTTTTTCTAGTGAGAATTGAATATGTGGGGTACACCGTAGGCTGGTGGTGGAAACGGTTATCTTTTAGACAGCCACCACCATTCCGAGTGCCAGGGCTAAGACTCCGGGCCGATCACACTTTGCTGAGGCTCTCGCGCGCCAGCAGGGTCCGCTTGCGATCCGCGCCCCAACGATAGCCGCCGGTATCGCCATTCCCGCGTACGATCCGATGGCAGGGAATCACGATGGCCGCGGGATTTGCGGCACAAGCGTTGGCCACCGCGCGCATGGCCTTCGGCTGGCCTAGGGCTTCGGCGATTTGCGAATAGCTGCGCGTCTCGCCGTATGGGATTTTTCGCAGCTCCTGCCAGGCCCGCCATTGAAAAGCCGTAGCGCGGACGTCGAGCGGCAGATCCAGGTGCGGCATGGTCCCGCATAAGTGTGAAACCAGCGCCGAGACCCACACGCGCAGCCGCGAGTTGTCGCGGCGGATTTTGGCTTCCGGATATTCGGTGGCCAGTTTTTGAGTGAGCGCCTCGTCCGCATCGCCGAGACTGACGGCGCAGATGCCCCGCTCGGTCCCGGCCACCAGCAAACGCCCAAGGGGCGAATCCACCGTGGTATAGGCGATCTCCATGCCGCGGCCGCCGCGACGGTATGTCGCCGGCGTCATGCCCAACTGTTCCGGCGCTCGTTCATACAAGCTGCGGCTCGATCCGTAGCCGGCTTCGTAGAGGGCGGACGTGACGTCGCGATCGGCGCGCAGGCTCGATTTCAGCCGCTCGAGCCGCAGGGCATCGGCATACTGGCGCGGCGTTATGCCGAGGAAGCGTTTGAAGGTGCGCTCCAGATGGAAAGGACTGGATTGCAGGGTCTGGCCGAGCGCATCCAGCGTGAGCGGAGTCTCGTCCAGGCGATTCTCAATCAGGCGGCAGGCGCGGCCGATCATATCGATCTGAGGCGACGCGGGGCGCGGATTTTCGGGACGGCAGCGGCGGCACGGGCGAAAACCAGCTCGCTCGGCGGCGTCAGGAACTTTGAAGAATACGACATTCTCGCGGCGCGGCCGGCGCGACGGGCAGCCGGGCCGGCAATACACACCCGTCGAGCGCACGGCGTAAACGAACCTCTCGTTGCGGCACAATTCGCGGGCCAAGACCACCTGCCAGCGCGCTTCGTCGATCACTATCTGAGAACTGGGCATCATGGCTCCAGCATACGGGCACAAGCCGGATGGCTGCTATCCGATTCTTGCGTCTAATTCATTATTTTGACGCAATGCCGGTGACCGTGCCGGGCTCACTTTTCCGCGGCCAGCGCCGTCGCAAAACTCGATCCCGTAAGGGACTGGCCGCCATCACAGACGAAAATGGCGCCGGTAATGTACGCCGCGGCATCCGAGCACAGAAATAGCGCCAGGTCGGCGATTTCATCTTTGGCGGCAAAACGGCGCAGGGGAATGGAGCCGGCGAGCCGCTGGCGAATCTCCTCGGTGGGCGCGAGCCGGCGCATCCCTTCGGTATCGTCAACCGGTCCCGGCGTAACCACATTCACGCGAACGCCTGCGCTGCCCCATTCGACGGCCAGCGTCTTCATGAGAATATCGACTCCCGCCTTGCCCGCGCACACGTGCGATTGGAACGGAATGGGCCGGAATGCGTGGCTGGCCGAGATGGCAAGCACCGATGCGCCCGGCTTGCGCAGGTGTTCATAGGCTGCGCGGCACGTATTGAACGTGCCCAGCAGATCGATGTCGATCACCGCCTTGAAGCCGTTGGCGGACATACCAAGCGCCGGCGCGGGAAAATTGCCGGCTGCGCCGCAAAGCAGGATATCGATCTCGCTGAATTGTTCGCGCGTCTTCTGCAGCGCGGCGGTGAGCGCGGCGTAATCGCGCACATCGGCCGCAAAGCCTAAAGCTTCGCCGCCCGCCGCGCGGATACCGCCGGTTGCGCTATCCAGCTTTTCTGGTGATCGTCCGACCACCGCCACTTTGGCGCCCTGCTGCGCGAACCGCTCGGCGATACGCAGGCCGATGCCGCTCGATCCGCCGGTCACGAAGGCCACTTTGCCGCGCAGCAGGTCGTCGCGAAAAACGGCGCTCACGAACTGGCCTCGGAGGCTTCGGCGAGCGAATGGGTATGTACCAGACGCACAATATCGACGTCTGAAAATACGATGAGTCCGTCCTCGATCATTTCCTCGACCGCCTGGCTGACCCGGGCCAGATTCTCTTCGCTATCCACCACCGCAATCATCACCGGGAGGTCGCGCGAGAGGCGCAGAAAATTCTGCTTGTGCGTGTGGCCTTTAACGCCGTAGCCGAGGATGCCGCGATAGACCGTGGCGCCGGCGATGTCCATCATGCGCAGCCGCTTGACGATGGCCTCGTGGAGCGGCTCTCCATGCCATTGATCTGCCTCACCCAGAAAGATGCGCATGAGCCGGGCTTTTCCGCGGCGGATTTCGTGCGGCTGCTGCTCCTTCGGCGGCGATTGGAGACTAGAGGCTTTAATGACGGTCGTATCCTGCACTTCGATCAGCCCGTCGGCGACCATGTCGTAAAGCGTGGGCAGCAGCTCGTCCACTTTTTCGGCGGTCTCGATGAATTCGATGCGCACCGGCAGATGCTCGGCCAGCAACTCCACCTTTGTGGTGTGCATGACGCGGTGCGCGCCGAAACCAGCCAGGCTGCGCGATGCCGTGGCGCCTGCCACGCCCTTGTGCATCAGAAACGTGAGGATGGCTTCGTAGAGCGGACCCAGCTGATGGCGCGTATCCTCATTGACGTAAATGGTGACTTTCTTGGCTGCACCCTTGGATAGCATTGCGCGATCGGCATTCACCGGTCCAAAGTCATTTTAGCCTGCGGGCTGATGTGGTCGCATCGAAGCGGGCAAAAGCACAGGCCTACCGTGCCCGCTCCTGCGCCAATTCTTTCGGACTCAGGGCGGAACCGGACTCCAGAAAGAACCAGACCAGAACACCGGCGAAAACCACGGCCCCACCGACGTAAAGGCCCCACGACCAGCCAAACCACTTGGCCACGAGTGGCGTCACGGTGGGCGCCAGCATGCCGCCCAGGTTGCC
>DATLVQ010000235.1:0-20272 GCA_035577325.1 Bryobacteraceae bacterium
CAGGCGGTAGTGGCCCGGACCTTCGTTACGATGGAGCCGATGAGCTCCGTTGCCCGCCTCAGCCTTGCCCTGGCTCTCGTTTCCTGCGGCGCCGCGCTCAAGCCCAATCCCCTGCGGGCCGAACCCGTGCCCGTGCGTCAGAAGGAGGGGCTCATCCACGGCTTTCTCCTCCTGCGCGCCTCGACCGGCGACTTACTCGCTACCGGCGACTGGAGCCAAGAGACCAACGGCGATCGCCTAACCTCCATCCTCGCGTTTCGATTCAAGGACGGCTCGGTCCACGAGGAGACTGCCGTCTTTACTCAGCACCGCATATTCCGCCTCCTGACTTACCGCTTAGTGCAGAAGGGCCCGGCGTTCAAGCGCCCCACCGACATGGTCCTCAAGGTTTCCACCGGTCAAGTTACCGTGCATTACAGCGACGATGGCAAAGACAAGACCGTTACTGAGCATCTAACGCTTCCCGCCGACGTGGCCAACGGCATAGTAAGTACCTTAATGCACGATTTAGATCCGAAGTCGCCAAGAACTGAGTTATCCATGGTTGTAAGTACTCCAAAACCGCGCCTTGTCAAGCTTGTGATCTCCCCCGAAGGCGCCGATGCGTTCTCTATCGGCGGCGCCACACGTAAAGCCACGCGCTACGTTATCAAGATAGAACTCGGCGGCATAACCGGCATCGTCGCTCCCATCGTCGGCAAACAGCCCCCCGATACCCGCGTCTGGATGCTCAACGGCAGCACCCCCGCCTTTCTCAAGTCCGAGGGCCCGCTCTGCCACGAGTGTCCGATCTGGCGCATCGAACTGGCCAGCCCGGTATGGCCAAAGAGCGAAACCGGCGAGCAACGCTAGCTGAAGCTGTCTCCGCTGCCTGCGTCAATCCCCGCGCCTCTTCGAACCCACAATGAGCGTGATTTGTGAACAAAGGTACATTTCGCTCGTTAACCAATGCGACTTGTTCCAGAAATCGGTTATCTTGAGCGGTTGCAGTGCAGTAAACTGACGGGGGTCGGAACGCTTAAAAAGAGCTTCCGTTTCTTGAAAAGAGCTTCCGTTTCTTGCCCAAACATTAAAGCAACCTCAAAAAGCAGCCTCATATGCGCACCGGAATGCTGCATCGACTTAACCCGGACGAGGCGATGGCCCATCTGGCGGCCATCGTGGAGTCTTCTGAAGACGCCATCATCAGTAAAGCCCTCGACGGCACAATCTTGAGTTGGAACGCCGGCGCTGAGCGCGTATATGGCTACGCCGCGGCCGAGGCGATTGGCCGCGACATGACCTTCCTGCTGCCCGAGAATCGAGCCGACGAGGAAACGGAGATCCTCGATGCCATCGCACAGGGGCAACCTGTAAACCACTTCGAAACCGTCCGCCGCACCAAGAGCGGAGACCTCATCGATGTCTCGCTCTCCATTTCGCCCATTCACGACACGAGTCGCCGTATCGTAGGGGCCTCCCATGTGGCACGGGACATCACAGAACGCAAACGGCTCGATCAGCAGCTCCGGCATCTGGCGGCCATCGTTGAGTTTTCTGAAGACGCCATCATCAGCAAAACCCTTGACGGCATCATACTCAGTTGGAACGCCGGCGCTGAGCGCGTATACGGCTACACGGCGGCCGAGGCGATTGGCCGCCCCATGACGTTCCTCCTGCCCGAGGATAGATCCGACGAAGAAGCGGCGATCCTGAAGGCCATCGCCGGGGGGCAGCCGGTAGACCACTTCGAAACCGTCCGCCGCACCAAACGCGGCGACCTCATCGATGTCTCGCTTACCATCTCGCCCATTCACGACACGAGCGATCGCATCGTGGGTGCCTCCCATGTGGCGCGCAACATCACGGAGCGCAAACGCCTGGATCAGCAGCTCCGGCATACGCAAAAACTGGAGAGCCTGGGCGTGCTCGCCGGCGGCGTAGCCCATGACTTTAACAATCTCCTCACGGGCATCTTGGGAAATGCATCCCTTGCCCTGGAAACTCTCCCCAGCGATAGCCGGGCACGAGACATACTCCACGATGTCGTCCGGGCAAGCGAACGCGCTTCCCACCTGACTCGCCAGCTGCTCGCGTATTCCGGAAAGGGGCAGTTCATTATCGAACCCCTCAACCTTTCCCAGCAGGTGCGCGAAATCAGCAGCCTGATCCGAACGTCCATTTCCAGAAACGTGCGGTTGACACTTGAACTGAATGACGATGTCCCAATCATTCAGGCAGATTCGAGTCAATTGCAGCAGCTGATAATGAATCTGGTCATCAATGGGGCCGAATCCATCGGAGAAGGGGACAATGGAACCGTGTTGGTCTCCACCGGCGTTCAAGATGTGGACGAACCGTATCTGCAGACCATCGGGGAGTCTGCGTTGCCCACCGGCACGTATGTCACTCTCGAAGTCCACGATACCGGCTGCGGTATGGACGAAGCTACTCTCGCGCGTATCTTCGATCCGTTTTTCACCACGAAATTCACCGGCCGCGGACTCGGTCTGGCAGCCGTCTTGGGCATCGTGCGCGGGCACAAAGGCGCGATGAAAGTTTACAGCCACCTGGGCGAAGGCACAACATTTAAGGTCTTGTTTCCGGCGGCAAAGACGAATGAGACGGTCGCAACAAAGCCAATCCCTGTTGACAGTCTTCCGGCCAGTAATGAACTGATTCTCGTGATCGATGACGAAGAGATTATTCGGCGCACGGCTAAATCCATGCTGGAGCATCACGGTTACCAGGTCGTATTGGCCGAAAACGGTAATGAGGGCGTTCAACTCTTTCAGGTCTTGGCGGAAAAAGTCTCTGCCGTCCTGCTCGATATGGCCATGCCCGTCATGAATGGCGAAGAAGCGCTCCGCCGCCTGAAAGCCATTAACCCGGCCATTAAGGTCATCCTCTCCAGCGGCTATAACCAGGTTGAGACCATTCGCCGTTTTACCGGTGAGGGCCTCGCCGGTTTCATCCAAAAACCTTACTCAACATCCGCTTTAGTGGAAAAAATCAGATCGGTCCTCCAGGGACCCAATGTATAGGTGCATCTCTCGCTCAGAATCCCGGCGATCACCCTGCTGCACGGGTTTAACGACAACGAAGTCGGATCAGTGCGATTAGATTTCCTAATCTTCAGATTGAGCCACTACTAATGAATTCTTGACAACTCGCTAGCGGACTGTTAAATATTCAGGCATGACCACGCGGCGCGCCATCCTCGGAGTGACGGCGTGGACGGCCGGGATCAGCGCCCTCCATGGGTGGCTCAACGTCAACTGGGCTGCGCTTGGCAACAGCCTTCGCTCGCGCGACCGGCTCCAAACGCTGGTGGTAGGCGGGTTACCCGTCACCTGCAACCTCACGCTTCCCATCGCCTGCGTGGCGCGTAATCTCGACAGAACCTCCACGCGAGCGAACTTCGAATACAGAAGGTTTAACGGCTGGCCGGAGATCAAAGAGTCGCTCATTTCCGGTCAGCTCGATGCCGCTTACATGCTGGCGCCGCTGGTGATGGATCTCGCAACGAAGGACGTACCGGTCAAGACCGTCTCCATAGGTCACAGGTCGGGCGCCGTCATCATGGTGCGCACTGACTCGCCCTATCGGAAGTTCCAGGATCTGGTCGGCAAGCGAATCGCCATCCCCAGCCGCTTCGCCGTCGACTTTCTCTTTCTCCGCAAGCTGCTGGCTAAGGAAGGCATGTCGGACAAGGATGTCAAGATCGTCGAGATGCCGCCTCCCGACATGCCCGCCGCGCTCTACGCCAAGGCAGTCGACGCGTACTGTACCGGCGAGCCGTATGGCGCCGCCGCGCAACGCGCCGGATACGCAGTTCCCTTGCGCATGACGCGCGACGAATGGCCCAACTACATCTGCTGCGTCCTCACCGTGCGCCAGGAGCTCATCGATCAGAACCCTGGCTTGGTGCAGGACCTCGTCAACTACGTGCAGGGGGCCGGCCATTGGCTTGATGCTAAGCGCGATCATCGGACCCGGGCGGCCGAGATCGCCGCCGACATAAAGTACTTCAATCAAGACCGGGCAGTTATCCAATACGTCATGGAAAACCCGACCGACCGCGTGACCTATGGAGATCTGCGGATGATCAAGGAGGAGTTCGACGATCTGATGCAGCTCTCCTTGCAAGCCGGAACGCTCAAGCGCCCCATTGCCTTCGAGCGCTACATCGACGACCGCTTCGTGAATACCGCTGAACCGGCGCACATCGCGCTCTAAAGGCTCAATGAACAAAACGCTCCTCGTCGGCGCACTGGTTCTTCCCCTCGTGGCGCTGGGAACCCACTTCGCCTTTCGGCGGACGCCCCTAGCCGAACAGGGCCTTCGCTCCGGTACCTTCGAGCCGCCGCGCGAGGCGCCCGCCTTCAGCCTGGACGGCTCCAGCGGCAAGAAGCTGAGCCTGCGCGACCATCTCGGCAAAGTGGTCATCGTCGAGTTCGGCTACACGTTTTGTGAGGATGTCTGCCCGGTCACGCTTGCCCACTTGACCGAAGTTTACAGGAAGCTGGGAAGCGCGGCGCGCGACGTCCAGCTGATCTACGTGACGGTCGATCCAGGACGCGATAGTCCAGAGCGTCTGCGCGAGCACCTTGCCGTCTTCAACGCGAGCTTCCTCGGCGCCACAGGCACCCCCGACGAGCTCAAGGCCGTTCAAAAGGCCTATGGCGTAGTCGCCAGGCAAGTGGTTTCCCGGAATCACGCACTCGCATACGCAGTGGATCATTCGTCGTCCCTCTACCTCGTCGACCGGCAGGGAAAACTCCGCGGGCTGGTGCCTTTCGGTACTCCAGTCGACGACATCGTTCACGATCTCGACCTCCTGCTGAAGATGGGGACATGATCTCGACTGCTGCCGACGTTCTCTCGGACGTCCATTCGCATGATGAAGATGGTCTACCGGCTCCACCCCGAACGCGTCGTCGCCGGTTCGTCGGGATGGTCGCCGGCGTGATCTTCACCCCTGTCGTCGTCGCTGCGATGTGGCCCGTGACCTTCGACTCGCGAGAAGAGCTCTTCGAGATCCCCAAGGGTACGTGGGCTCGCCGGATGGCCGGCGAAAAGCGCGAGATCCTGCCGTCGGAGATTCATCTGCTCGTGGGCATTCGTAACGTGTTAATGCTGAAGAACTCGGATGACGTGCCGCAAATCTTCGGACCGACCTTGATGATGCCGGGCCAGACGCTGCGAATTCCCTTCACGAGACCGTCGGAGAATTACTTTGCCTGCACCGCACACGCGAGCGGGCAGCTCGTCGTTGTGGTGGAAGCAACGCCAACCTGGCCGTGGAACCGGCTCAGTTGGCGGGTACGCCGGATGCTACGCTGGTTGTCCAAGCCATGAGGGCGGCCCCACTCAGCCATGGCTGGTGTTGGCTGCTTCTCATCGGAGGGGTGGCAGTCGTCGGTTTCACCTCACGCGAGACCGTGCGAGGGCAGCGGCTCGTTGGCTACGCCGAGGCGCGCACGGTGGTGAACCGCCGCTGCATCGAATGTCATTCTGAGCAACCGACCAACCGCGCCTTCCCGATTGCCCCTCAAGGAGTCATGTTCGACACCGCCCTGCAGATGAAACAGTACGCCCGGCGGATCGAAGCGCGCGTGGCAATGGAGCACACGATGCCGCTCGCGAACATGACCGGCATGACCGACGAGGAGCGCTGGGTTCTCGGTCGCTGGGTGGAGACGGGCGCCAAAGTCCCATAGTGGCGATGGAATCGTTGGCGATAGGTTGCGGCTTGATCGCGCTAATGCGCCGGGCGTCAGCCATGGAGGAGCGGACCCGGATCACGCCTTCGGTAATGATTCGGGAATCGGCGATCCCGGCCGAATACTGTTGGATCGAGCCTATAAGTGCTTGTAGGATCTCTGTATGGACGCCGGCAACATCAAACGTCAGGCACTCTACGTCGTCATCGGCGTTCTCGGCTGTGTTCTCGTCTGGAAAATCGCACCGCTCTTAAGGACATCTGGTCTCGTAAATCGAGTGCCCGCCACCGGCGCGAATATGACACAGGGTCCCCACGCGCCTCCCGGTTCGGTGCTGGTGAACGTCACCATGGTCGGGTTCGATCCTGAGTTGATCGAGGCGAAAGCCGGCCAGCCGCTTAAACTGGCGTTCTTTCGGCCCAACGCGGCAAACTGTGCACGCGAAGTGGTATTCCCCGATCTCGGTATACGGAAAGAGCTTCCGCCCGGTCAAACCGTAGTTGTGGATATTACACCTCAAAAGAGCGGCCCGCTTGGTTTTGAATGTGGTATGAAAATGCTGAAGGGACAACTGATCGTCCGCTGAGTTCCGCAAGCCCGGGCCCGGTTGGCCAATAAGCATGCGAGTCTATGCATGGCGGTGCAGTCTGGAAGGTGCCCCTCCAGATCTTCCATCTGAAGCCCGCTATTAGGTGAACCGACCTACTCATGGCGGAGAACGGCCATCGGGTCTACAAACGCCGCGCGCCACGCCGGGCCCAAGCCTGCAACCAGCGCAATCACCAGCAATACGGCTGCGGAAGCCGCCAGCGTCCACGGATCAGTCGCGGTTATGCCATATAGATATGCGCCAATAAAACGCGTGAGCGCGATTGATGCGAGCAGCCCGAGGACCGCACCTGCGATCGCAGGCGCCATTGCGCCGCGCAGGGTGGAGCGCAGAATCAGGGCCGGAGTCGCTCCCAGGGCGAGCCGGACCCCTGCCTCGGCGAGCGACTGCTGCACAGCATATGACAGTGTTCCGTAAATGCCAATCGCGGCCAGTATCAAAGCCAGACCTGAAAATAGCGATAGCAGAACGGTCGACAGTCGGTTCCGCCAAACTGATTCGTCCATCACCTGAACCATCGAAGCGACTCGCGACACTGGAAGCGCTGGATCAGTGGCCGTGATCGCCTGTCGCACACTTCGGGTCAATTCGCCAGGATCCCCAGCAGCACGGATCACCATCGTCGCCACAAATGTCGGGCCGACGTATCGCTGGTAATGATAATAGAGAGCGGGGCTCGGGGCCTCATTCAGGGCGGCGTCTCGCGTGTTGCCGACCACACCGATTACGACCTGCCACGGATTCTCCTTGCCATCCCCACTCTGCCGGATTCGCTTTCCAACAGCGGACTCCCCCGGCCAAAAATGACGCGCGAAAGCTTCATTGACAAGAACCGGTGATGGCCCGTTGTCGTTTCCGTCCTCGTCATTGAACGGCCGCCCACTCATTAAACGAATTCCCATAGCGCGAAAGTAACCGGGGCTGACGGTGTAAGTTCGCAGTGATTCCGCGCTGCGCTCGGCACGGCCTTCAACCGAGATCCGCGTCGTAAGCACGGCGCCGGTCAGCGGGAGCACGTTGACGAACCCCGCCGACCGAACTCCAGGAGTCGCCTCAATGCGCTTAATCAACTCTGCATAGACCTGCTTTTGGCGAGTGTCGTCTTGGAACTTGCGGCCCGTGGCCGGGACCTGAACCGTCAGAACATGCTCCGGGGCGAAACCGCGGTCGGCGTTCAGCAAATGGTTCAGGCTTGAGATCATCAGCCCGGCTCCCGCCGTTAACACCAGCGCCAGTGCAACCTCGAGCGCCGTTAGGAAACGAAGAATCCGACGTCCACCCTGCCCAAGTGTCGACGAACGTCCGCCTTGATGTAGTGCTTCATTCAGGCTCGTCCTGGATGCGGCCAGGGCCGGAATGGTGCCAAGCAGGATGGCCGCGACCAGAGTCACCACAAGCACGAATAAGAGAACGCCGGTATTCAGGTGCACATTGTCCAACCCGGAAATCGGCAGGTCGGCAGGAATCAATCTCAGCAGTACCGGAATTCCCGCGATTGCAACCGACATGCCCGCGAGCCCGCCAAGCAGCGCCACAACGAGGCTCTCGGTCAACCAATGTGCCGCGATGCTCATGGCGGAGGCCCCGAGAGCTCGGCGTACCGCGATTTCCTGGCGCCGAACTACCGTTCGAGCCAGCAACAGGGCCGTGACGTTCGCCGCCGCGATCAGAAGAACAAAAACCGAAGCCCCCAGCAGCGTCAGAAAGGTATCGCGGTTGTTTTCCGAGATGTAATCGCGGAATGGCTTTGCGTAAATCTCGCGACCCCGCGCCTCGCGCGGCCATTCCTCCTGCAAACGGCGCGTGACGCCCTGAAGAACCGAAGTGGCTTGTTGGAAGGAAACGCCTGGCTTGAGCAACGCACAGATATGCAGGCCTCGTTCTTTGCGATCCGTTCGCTCATCCTGCGTCGGGCGGAATGGCAGAAAGATATCGGAACGGCGGAAGCCAGGCAGCAGGAAGCCCCTGGGCATAACGCCGACAACGGTATAAGGCTTATCCTTCACCGTGATGATGCGGCCAAGCACCGACGGGCTGCCAGCGAAGCGGTCAATCCATTGGCGATAGCTGAGAAGAGCAATTGGCGGCGCGGATGGCCTGAAATCTTCGGGCTGGAAATCCCGGCCCAGTATGGGCCGTGAGCGTAACAGCGTCAGCAAATGCTCGGTGACAGCTACGCTCCAGATCTGGTCCGTCGCGCCGGCATCAGTAAGAGTGGAGAAGCTCCCAACCCATGCGGCGATGTCGGCGAAGCTGGCGGATTGATGCGTCAAGTCAAAGTAATCGGCCGTTGCAACGCCCGTCCACCTATCGTCGGGCTCGCGCTCCAAAATGGCAATCAAGCGGTCTGCTTCGGGGAGTGGATAAGGATGCAGCGCCAGCGAGTTGATGACAGTGAACAGAGCCGTGTTTGCCCCAATCCCAAGCGCCAGCGCAAGAACCGCTGACAGCGTGAGACCCGGATTGCGGAACAAGGAGCGAACAATAGGTCGAATACCCTCCATACACTTCGATTGTACTTTCACCCCGCACACTAATCGTATGTTACCGGCTGTAAGTGTCGTGACCAGCGATCATTTTTGCCTCGCCAACTCCTAACGACTCAGCCTCCCACCCCCGCTACAATAAAATCGTGCCCCTCCAGATCCGCCACGCCGCGTCTTTGTGATCCTGCCCCCCTCACCAATGGAACCCGATGCGCACGATTGCCGCCTTGTGTTCGTCGCCGAAAGCTGCAATCATTAACCAACCATCGAATCTAGAGCCCCGTTGCACGTACGAATCGTATAGAGCGCTCCTCTTCCTTCCTTGGAACAGGAGTGAGCCAATGCGGGGAAATTCTTACAGACCGAACGCCGCTACCCTCGGCATTCTTTCTAACACAGCCATGAAAATGGCCGTCATTCTCGTCGCCGCAATCGCGTCAGTGGCCGATATCGGCAGTGCACAAACATTCCACAAAACCAAAATGTTAAACGGCAAGGGCAGGGAGGTACCCGTCGATCTTCGCTTCGACGAGCAGAGCAAGCTCCTGACCGTGAAGCCGCGCAAGAGCACGATCCCTGATGTGCCTTATGGCGCCATCGACAAATTGTCCTACGAGCGGGCCTCCCACCGTCGCACGAAGGACCCGCTCGGCCCCTCGGTCATCGCATGTGCTGATACGCCGGTCGTGTATCTTACTTGCCCCACTTCTCTTGGTGTGGGCGCTGTGCTGCTGCTCACCAAGGGAAGGAACCATTGGTTCTATGTGGACTACCAGCAGGACGGAGCGCCCAAGAAACTTGCCCTCAGGCTCGACAAGAGCGAATACGAACAGGTCCTGAAAACCGCGCACGATCAAACCGGCAAGGCTGTTGAAATACTGGTGTCCGAAAAGCGGAAGTCGCCCGCCAAGAAGGCTTGGGCGGTGGGGCAGCGAGCCCGGCGGTAAGCATGGTGGTAAAACCGCACGCGGGGCTGCATGCATCGTTCCTGAGTGCCCGCAAGGTTCGGAAGATGTAGCGACACAGAACGGGCTTGGCTAAAATGCTACGTCCACTTGAGAGGACAAGAATGGCAATCGTGAACAAAATGTTGTTGGTTTTGTTTTTGGCTATCGTGCCAGAGCATTTCGTTGTGGCCGCCCAGACAGTGCAGGATGCACTGGATGCGCTGAAGAAACAAGACTCTCAGACGGCACTGCGAATCCTCCGCCCCTTGGCCGAACAGGGCGATTCGCAGGCGCAATACAACCTGGCAAGGATGTACGACGAAGGTCTCGGTGTTCCGAAGAATGACGTCGAGGCGGTGAACTGGTATCGCAAAGCCGCCGACCAGGGGTTTGCCCAGGCACAGGCCAAACTGGGAGTGATGTACCGCAAGGGTCTGGGCCTGCCCAAGGATGAAGCCCAGGCCGTAAGCTGGCTTCGCAAAGCGGCCGACGCCGGTGATGGGTTGGGCATGGCTCATCTGGGCGCGATGTACCGGGACGGCCGGGGTGGCTTGCCGAAGGATGATGTCCAGGCAGTGAGTTGGTTTCGCAAAGCGGCGGAGGCTGGTGATGGGTTGGCCATGGATCATCTGGGCGCGATGTCCCGGGACGGCCGCGGTGGTCTGCCGAAGGATGACGTCCAGGCAGTGAGTTGGTTTCGCAAAGCGGCGGAGGCCGGCAATGGGTTGGGCATGGGTAATCTGGGGGCGATGTATCAGGCCGGCCGGGGTGGCCTGCCGAAGGACGATATCCAATCGGTTAATTGGTATCACAAAGCGGCGGAGGCCGGCGAGGGGTTGGGCATGAATAACCTGGGGGCGATGTATCAGGCCGGCCGGGGTGGCCTGCCGAAGGACGATATCCAAGCGGTTAATTGGTATCGCAAAGCGGCGGATGTCGGTCATGTGCGCGGCATGAATAGTCTGGGCGGGATGTACGAGAAGGGGCTGGGCGGTTTGCCGAAGGATGATGTCCAGGCGGTGAGTTGGTATCACAAGGCAGCGGAGGCTGCCCTGGCCGACCCCTTTAGTGCATGGGCCATGACGAACCTAGGGTTTATGTACGAGACCGGCCGAAGCGGCTTGCCGAGGGATGACGTCCAGGCGGTGACTTGGTACCGCAAAGCGGCGGATGCCGGTGATGCGCGCGGCATGAATTATCTGGGCACGATGTACAGGGACGGCAGGGGCGGCCTGCCGAAGGATGAAGCCCAGGCCGCGAGTTGGTATCGCAAAGCAGGGGGAAGCAATTCGGTTTATCGGGTTGGAGGCGGCGTGTCTGCACCTGCAGTTCTGTACAAGATCGATCCGGTCTACTCGAAGGAAGCGACCAAGGCTAAGGTTTCGGGCACCGTCGTACTTCAGCTAGTCGTTTCCGCAGAAGGGACAGCCCAGGATATTCGTGTCGAGCGGGGCCTGGGCTACGGTTTGGATGAAAAAGCCATCGAGGCCGTAAATAAATGGAAGTTCCGGCCGGGCGTCAAGAACGGGCAGCCGGTAGCGGTGCAGGCCACCATCCAAGTGAATTTCCGGCTGCTTGTCAACCCGGAGCCTTTTGCTGTGGCCACCCAGAGAGTCCGGGATGCGCAGGAAGCATTGAATAAACAAGACTATCAGACGGCCCTTCGAATCTTGCGCCCGTTCGCCGACGAGGGAAATGCGCAGGCCCAGTTCAGCCTCGGAGCGATGCATCAGCAGGGTCTCGGTGTTCCGAAGAACGATGCAGTAGCTGTGCAATGGTTTCGCAAGGCCGGTGATCAAGGCTTTGCGGCAGCCCAGGACGTCCTGGGTTTGATGTACCACCAAGGCGAAGGGGTTCCGCAAAATGATGCCGAGGCGGTGAACTGGTTTCGCAAGGCCGCCGTCCAAGGCTACGCCGATGCACAGTTCAACCTGGGGATGATGTACTACGAGGGTCGAGGAGTTCCGCGGGACGATGTCGAGGCGGTGAACTGGTTTCGTAAAGCCGCCGAACAGGGTTATGCCAATGCACAGGCCAATCTGGCAGCGATGTACCACGAGGGTCGAGGAGTTGCGAGAAGCGATGTTGAGGCGGTGAGCTGGTTTCGCAAGGCTGCTGAGAACGGAGTTGCGCCGGCCCAGTACAACTTGGCGATGATGTACCACGAGGGTCGAGGGGTTTCACAGAACGATGTCGAGGCGGTCAGTTGGTATCGCAAGGCCGCTGACAAGGGATTGGCCGCGGCACAGCACGACCTGGGGGTGATGTACCACGACGGTCAAGGCGTTCCGCGGAACGATGTCGAGGCGGCCAACTGGATTCGCAAGGCCGCCGACCAAGGCTATCCGCAGAACCCCATCTTGGCGCATACGCCAGCGAGCAGCGACCAACCAGCCCAGAAAGCCCTCCAAGAGGCTGCTGAGTTCGGCAGCCAGGGGCGTTGGGCGGAGGCGCTCACTTCGTATGACCGTGCGGTCGAACTCGACCCGAAAACGGCCGAGGCGTACATTGGGCGTTCGACTGCGCACCGGGTGCTCGGACAGCGGGATCAGGCCCTCGCCGATGCCGAGAAGGCCGTGGAGTTGGCGCCGGGTCTAGCACGGGCATATGCGAACCGCGGCACGACTCTCCGCCAACTCGGCGAAGTTCAACGGGCGTTGAAAGACGCCGATCGAGCCATCGAGCTCGATGCCAACGATCCGTTCGGCTGGGACCATCGGGCCGCGACGTACAATGCTCTCGGCAACTATGACAAAGCGGTGGCCGACGCCACACGGGCGATCGAACTCGATCCCCGCCTTGCGAGGGCATACGAGAGCCGGGCGACCGCGCTGAACGGCATCCACCAGCCCGAGCGCGCTTTGGCCGACGCCGCGAGAGCGATCGAGCTGGCTCCGCGTCTGCCGGCGGCATACGGACAACGCGCTACGGCATATCGGCTCCTCGGACGGTATGAGAACGCTCTAGCCGACGCCAACAAGGCAATCGAATTGGCCCCCCGGTTTGCGCCGGCCTACGGCACTCGTGCGGAGGTGTACTCAAGCATGCTCCGGGCCGGTGAACTCATCGCCGACGCGGGCAAGGCCATCGAGCTGGATCCCAAGGGTGCGTACTATTATGCCTTGCGCGCCAATGGCTTCAGCGGTTTGCAAGAGAACGAGAAGGCCCTTGCGGACGCAACGAGGGCGATCGAGCTGGACCCAAGACAGGCGCTCGCATATGCGGTGCGCGCCAGGTCCCATCGCCGGTTAGGCAACGACGACCGTGCGGTCGCCGACGCTACGAAGGCGATCGACCTGGATCGCTCAATGTCGGTCGCATACGAGACGCGGGGACTTTCCTACGTTCGGTCACGACAGTATGAGAAGGCAGTGCTCGATTTCTCACGTACTATGGAGTTCGATCCGGCAAACGCGATGGCCTATGTCAATCGGGGGCTCGCGTACCTTTTCCTAAACCGGGATCAAGAGGCAGAGGCCGACTTCCGGATCGCCGTTTCCCGCGGCATTGACACCGCCCAGATAGAAGCAGGCAAAGAGGGTGTCAAGCGTCAACGACTCGTGAAATGACGTTCTCTCAAATAGGGCGGCGCTGAACCGCCAGTCGGGTCTTGGGCTACCAAGCGGCGATCTCGATGCGGTGCGTTGCGCGGTTGGCCCGTGCTGAGTTCACATTTTTCACCCGGCTTTGCTCCACAGTGCGACAGCGGATCTGGTCTCCGGAGACTTCGCTGCGTTTCACGACGAGGCATTGTGCCGCTGCAAGAGCGCAAAGACTGTTCACTCTCGCACAACCCGGATGACATTTGTCTGCCGCGTGAGCAAGAGTGAACAGTTTCCTACCGTTCAAGGTGGCAGAATATCGGCACAAGGCTGTCATGCACGATCAATCCTGTGCGGAATGTATTCGCCTGTGGCGCGAATACGCTCTTGCGACGAATGCAGATATCAAGCTAAACGGCCAACTGAAGCTGGCCGCGCTGAGACATGATCCTGGATTGTCTGAACGACTCGCGCCCGCATCCAACGCCGCAACCCACCAGCGAGAGTTACTGCGGCAACAGATTAAAGAGCACGAAACATCGCACGAACTAATTCGCTCGACCCCACCCGGCTGAACCCCGGTTTCACCTGATACGAGATTTGTGCGAACGACACGGCTTCAGTTTCAGCAAATCCATCCGTGGCTTCGATGGCCCGATGCGGAAGTGACAAGACGGCCCCGCATATCAATGATACTGCGCGTTCGGTGCGCACCCGCTTTCAGCAGTTGGTAGTGGGCCGGGTAGCTTGGCGTCACGTTGCGGTGGCTTTTCAATCGGTCTGCCTACTTTTCTTTCGGCAGTAATGATGGCGTTGGCGGGCATCGTTGAAATTCTCAAACCCAACCAGGAAATAGCACCCAAGTCTGCGTTCGTTGGATGCAGTGCTGAAATTGGCCGTCACAGCTTATTTCGAGGCCGTGGATCGCTCTCACTTTCAATCGGTACTGACTCAATATCCGGAGGTTTACCATAGCTGAAGGTCCGTAGATGCCATTCACCCCACCAGTAGCTGAACTCGGCATTTGCCTCGACGATCTCTTGAGGTTCGGTCACTCTACGAAACGAGAATGTGGCATACCCATAACCCTTACTGTATGCCGTCCCGCTTGGCCCGCATAACGTAGTAAACGAACCGCTGCAAGATGCAGTAACTGCCACTATTTCACCGCGAGACTTAAATTCTGGCGTGCGTGTGATAGCCGCAGCGGCCTTTGTGTGCGTCAAATCTGGGACGTATGTGCAGCCAGCGGTTGCAAGGATGCTCCAGATGAGAAGCACAACGCAGTTCGGTGATTGCCACACGGCATTGGTCATTCTTGCGACCCCCGCGACTTGATCTCGCAGGCCTTAATCGTACCAGTAAACCGTTCTCCTTGAAACGCAGCGGGACTTGGTGGTCCACCCCCGCTACAATTAAATCGTGCCCCTCCAGATCCGCCACGCCGAAGCCCGCGGCATCCTCAGCGCCACCTGCGGCTTCATCGCCGAGGCCGGATTCACCCATTCCCTCTCGCCCGCGCGCAATTGCACCTTCGGCTGCACCTATTGTTATGTCCCCACCATGCGCATTTATGGCGGCCTCAAACCGGCCGACTGGCAGCATTGGGGCCGCTTTACGACGTTCAAATCCAACGCGCCCGCGCTGCTCGAAAAGTCCCTGCGCGCCGGCCAGATCATTTATTGCTCGCCGCTGGTCGACCCCTATCAGCCTGCCGAAGCCGAAGAAGCCCTCATGCCGCGCTTGCTCGATGCCGTTATCGCCCATCCGCCGCGCGTCTTTGTGATCCAGACCCGCGGCCCGCTCATCGTGCGCGATCTCGAAAAACTTCGCGTGCTCTCGCGCCGCACCCACCTGCGCGTCAGCTTCTCCATTACCACCGACCGCGAAGACGTGCGCCGCCTCTACGAACCCCTCTGCGCGCCCATCCCCGAGCGCATCGCCGCGGTGCGACGCCTGCGGGAGGCCGGTATCGCTACTTACGCCACGCTCGCTCCCGTGCTGCCGTGCGATCCCGAAGCGCTTGTAAATCTCGCGCTTGCCGCGACCGATCGCGATATCATCGCCGACGCGTTCCACACCCGCGCCGTCAAAACTTCAGGCGCGACCACCCGCGAGGCGGCTCTCCACATCAGCCAAAAGCGGCAATATAGTGAGTGGCACCAGCCGGAATTTCAGGCGGCCGTTCTGGAAAGAATGCGGAGGCGCGCGCTCGCGGCCGGGCGCCGCTTCGGAACCGGACCCGCCGCGTTTAGCTGGCTGGCGGAGGAAAACGCATGAAGCTCGCCGAAATCGATACCAATCGCGTAGCCGAAGTTCTGGAAAATCTGGAAATCGAACCGCTGAATTCCGGCGTCTGCGGCGGCGAATGGATCGCGTCGCCATCGGGCGGTGAGCTCGAATCTCTCAACCCCGCCGACGGCTCAGTGCTCGCCAAAGTGCAGCTCGCCGGGCCGCGCGAATACGACCAGGTGATCACGAAAGCGCAGTCGGCGTTTCACGCCTGGCGCATGACGCCCGCTCCCCAGCGCGGCGAAATCGTCCGCGAGATCGGCAACGAGCTGCGCCTGCGCAAAGCCGACCTGGGCGCGCTCGTCTCTATCGAAATGGGCAAAATTCTGGCCGAAGGATTGGGCGAAGTCCAGGAGATGATCGATATGGCCGATTTCTCCGTCGGCCTCTCGCGTCAGCTCTACGGGCTCACCATGCACAGTGAGCGCCCCGCCCACCGCATGTATGAGCAGTGGCACCCGCTGGGCGTCGTCGGCGTCATCAGCGCATTTAATTTCCCCGTCGCGGTTTGGTCCTGGAACGCTCTCATCGCCGCAGTCTGTGGCGATTGCGTCGTCTGGAAGCCGTCATCTCAAACGCCGCTGACCGCCATCGCCGTACAGAAAATCTGTAACCGCGTCTTCGAACGCCACGGCGTCAAGGGCGTTTTCAATTTGACGATTGGGAATAACAAAGCGGTAGGCGAGCGGATGATCGAGGACCGCCGTATTCCGCTGGTGAGTTTTACCGGATCGACGCAAGTAGGAGTTCATATCGCCGAGGTCGTGGCCCGCCGGCTGGGCCGCACCATCCTCGAGCTCGGCGGCAACAACGCCATCATCGTGATGGACGATGCCAATCCCGATCTGGCGTTGCGCGCCGTTGTATTCGGCGCCGTCGGAACCGCCGGTCAGCGCTGTACAACTACTCGCCGCTTATTCTTACAGCGCGGTATTGCCGCGCGCATGACAGACGCCTTGATTGCAGCCTACAAACAGGTGAAAATCGGCAGCCCGCTCGATGAAGCCACGCTCATGGGCCCGCTGGTTTCGCGCAGCGCCGTCGCCGACATGCTGCGGGGCCTCGAAATCATCCAGCAGCAGGGCGGCGAAATTCTCTACGGCGGCAAACACCTGGGCGGCTGCTTCGTCGAGCCCGCGCTCGTCCGCGCCCGCGCCGATATGCCCATCGTGCGCGAGGAGATTTTCGCGCCGATCCTTTATTTGATTGAATTCGACAAAATCGAAGACGCCATCGACCAGCACAACGCCGTCCCGCAAGGCCTGTCGTCAGCCATGTTCACCACGAATCTGATCTCCGCCGAGACGTTTCTGAGCGCCCGCGGCAGCGATTGCGGCATTGCCAACATCAATATCGGCACTAGCGGCGCCGAAATCGGCGGCGCTTTCGGGGGCGAAAAAGAAACCGGCGGCGGCCGCGAAGCTGGCAGCGATTCATGGAAAGCCTATATGCGCCGCCAGACCACCACTATCAACTGGTCGTCCGATCTCCCGCTTGCCCAAGGAATCAAGTTTCACTCTTGAGTGTCACAGCCCCCGCGTGGCCCGCTCGATCGTCGAGAGTACCGCCTTCTTGAATTCCGGATCGCGCATCCGCTCGTGCGTGATTTCTTCCAGGCTGATCACAGGCCTGCGGCTTTCCCTCACCGCTGAGAGTTCATTGGACAGCAGATCCAGTTCGTCGTCGTTTAGAGTCTCTACCAACGTGCTGATGAGCTGTTCGACTTTTCCCGGTTTGCTCATTTTGAACGCTGCGCCCTCTCGTAGTTCTGTTCTCGTTCCTGTGCGATTCTCCTCTGGTTTCCGGCTACCAGATCGAGCTGTTTGGCCTGCGCCAGTAAAACACCGGAAATGGTCTTCGCCGGATCGTATGCGATCTCGCCTTCGTGCTCGGCCGCGCCGGCGATCAGCTCGTTAGTGCGCCGTAAACGTTCCGCCGCCACGTCGCGTAAAGCATTAGCATGCGCGGCCGAATGATCGGCCGTCGCCCGGACTTCCGCAATCTCCGCCTTGGGCAACAGATGCTGGGCAATTTGGGCGGCCGCCTGCGTCACCAGACTAAGTTCGCATTGCAGGGCGGGCAAAGAGCTAAGCTGCTTTGAAATATCCGGCAGATCCTTGTTGCCGGCAAATTTTTCGATCAACGAATCCTGGCACAAGGCCGTCACCCGGGTGATTTCATCGGCGAGCTCGGTCGCTCTCGCCCGCAGTTGCTTCTGCGATTCCTTGAGCTGCCGGACCCGTGAGCCGGCCGTATCCGATTTCTGGCTCGCCGCCGAAACGGGACCCCGTTGCAGAACGCTCACCGAGATCTCGTTCAACTTGCCCTGAAGTAGAGCCTGGCTGCCTTCAACTTCGCGCGTAACCTCGTCATTCATCGCTGTGCGCTGCTCGCTTTCCTGTAGATCCTGCCTCTGCTCGAATTCTGATGGCACGGTCATCGCATGGTCCGGCCGCGCACGGTTTAAGTTCCTGATAAATCTTGCGAAAAATTTTGAATTAAGGTCGTGACTCGCGCGGCAGTGCAATCGGTTTTCGACGGAACCCGCCGGGACGGAACCCACTGCAAGTCGCATCTTATTGATCTATAAGGCTTAACAGGCGCCATCCAACCGGGAACTTCCCCGTCGCATCCGGTGTCAAAAGGGGTACGGGGCGGAAACGCACCTGGAGTGCTAAAATCAGTCTGAGCTTGCAGTTATGGCCAGTTCCGTGCTCGGCTTGAATTCGGATGGGCTGCCGAAAGACGCAGGAGGCAACTCCCGCCCGCTCGAACAACGCCGCGAGGACGATGAACTGGTTCGCAGATTGCGAACCGGCGAAGAAGCGGGCTACGAAGCGCTGCTCGCGCGCTTCCAACAGCCGGTCTACAACCTGGCTTTCCGCCTGCTGAGCAATCCCGGCGACGCGTCAGACGTAGTGCAGGAAGTTTTTCTCAAAGTCTTCCGCAACGTGGGGCATTTCCGGCTCCAGAGCAGCCTCAAGACCTGGATCTACCGCATCACCGTCAATGAGGCGCATAATCAGCGGCGCTGGTTTTTCCGCCATCGCAGCCGCGAAGTTGGATTAGAGGAAGAGACCGACGAAGGCTGCAGCCGCACGGTAGCGGATACCGGACGGTCGCCATTTGATTGTGCCTTCGACCGAGAAAGGCACGTGCTGATCGAGAACGCGCTGGCGCGCATCAATCCGCTGTTTCGCGAAGTGGTGGTGTTGCGCGATATCGAGGATTTGAGCTACGAAGAGATCGCCGAGGTGCTGCAGATTTCACTCGGTACCGTGAAGTCGCGTATCATGCGCGGGCGAGAAGCATTGAGAGAAGAGCTGACCGGACGGCTGGAAGCGGAGCCGTCATGGCGGTTGGCTGCCGAGTAAACCGTATGAATTGCGATAGGGTGCGAAAAACATTGTCGGCGTTCCTGGACCGCAACCTGGGCCGGGCGCCGTTCGATACGATTTCTCAACACCTGGCGCACTGCCGGGATTGCTCGAGTTATGCGCAGGAGTTAAATGAGCTGCATTCGGCGCTGCGCAGCCTGCCGATGGCGGCGCCGCCCGCTCAATTGCTGATGGAATTACAGGTTCTCGCGTCGCGCGAGCGCATGCGCCAACTTTCGCGAGGGACACTCACCGCGCTGCTTCATTTCTGGGCCGGGGAAATGCGCCTGTTATTCGACAACCTGATGCGGCCGATCGCCATTCCTTTGGCCGGCGGCATTGTTTCAGCCGTATTCCTGTTCAGCATGCTGCAGCCCACGCTGCAGTTTCCGCATCTCACGCACAATGACGTGCCGAGCGGCCTGTTCAGCCAGTCGAACGCGACCTTCGAAGCGCTTCCGCCTTTCGCGTTCACCGAAGACGATGTGGTGGTGCAACTGACAGTTGACGACCAGGGGCGCGTGGTGGACTATTCGATCCCCAACAACGTCAATTCCCGGCTGCGGAACGACATCGCCAACATCATCCTTTTCACCCAGTTCCACCCGGCCACCGAGTTCGGCATGCCCATCGCCGGCAAGGTGCTGGTCTCATTCCGCCGCGATAAAATCGTGGTCAGAGGCTAGCCCGCGGCTTCGTGTCCCGCCAGCGGCTCGGCCAGCATTTCCTCGTCAAAGGTTCGATACTTGAACGCATCGCGCGCGCCGCGTGTCCCGACCATGACCCATCCGAACGCGAGCCACTGGTCGTCGAGATCGGTCCGGGCCGTGGCGCGCTAACCGAACGGCTGCTGACGCGGGCGGAGCGGGTGCTCGCAGTCGAAATTGACGCGGCGCTGGTTGAAATTCTGCGCACGAAGTTCCAGGGCGAACCGCGGCTCACGGTGGTGGAAGCCGATGCGCTCGAGATCGATCTGAGCCAGTGGGGGCCAGCCGCCATCGCCGGCAATCTGCCATACTACGCCGCCACGCCTATCATTGAGAGAGTACTGTCGCACGGCCCTGCGATGCCGCGCGCGGTCTTCCTCGTGCAGAAGGAAGTGGCGAAGCGCCTGGCGGCCCGGCCCGGCTCACGCGACTACGGCTACTTGAGCGTGCAGACGCAGATGCACGCCGTTGTTGAGCGCCTCTTCGATGTGCCACCGTCCGCATTCCGGCCGCCGCCAGCCGTCGACTCGACGGTTGTCCAGCTCCTGCCACGGAATGGCGCCGCGGAACTGGGGATCGCCGATCCCGCGCGCTTCCTGCGCTTTG
>DATLVQ010000236.1:0-3308 GCA_035577325.1 Bryobacteraceae bacterium
TTGGCGCTCCGCGCGGCGGTCCAGCTCCGCCGTCTCATAAAACTTCGGTGCCAGGATCATGCCGGAAGTGCCGAAAACGTGCGCATCATCGTGCCCCATGCCACGGGCCTGCGCCACCGCGCGATCCGTGCCGCAAATAAAAAACTGCGGCTGCCGCTCTATCCAGAAGTGCGGCGGATAATCGGCGAAATCGGTCAGTATGGTCACCAGCGGGGCGCCCGGCAGCGCCTGGCGCAGGCTCTGGCCCATGGCCCGGTTAAAATTCGGCACGACCGATACGACAAGATCCGGCCGTTCCTCGCGCCAGAACTTTTCGAGCAGCCGCACTGTCGGCCCGTGATACACCCGGATCACGCCATGCATGGCGCGCATCAGTTGCGGCGAGCCCAGCGTCCAGCCTTTCCGTAGCATCAGGTTGTAAACGTCCTGCAGGCGGAGACCGGTGATCTTTCGGAAAATGTCGAGCGGATCGAGCAGCTCCTGCAAATTGATCATGCGCACGTCCCATGGCCGCTGCTGCTGGCCCATCACCTGGAGCAATGCGTTCGCGGCCGCGCGGTGGCCGCCGCCCGCGTCAAAATACACCAGGTCGATTCGCTTCATGCACCTAAGATCATGGCATGCTGGCGCCGCTGTGGTTAACGGAGGTTAGCGGCCGCCGCTTAACCTAAGTTGAATTGTCCATTGCTAACCCCAACCCTAGAATCGTATAGAGTGGCGCAACGTACGTATTTCCGGCTGTCCCCGCGCGAGTATCCGGCATCGGTTTCCATGGTAATACCGGTTTATAACGAAGCCGAAGTGTTGCCACTGCTGCGCGACCGCCTCTCCGCTTTCATGGACGGTCTCGGCACGCTTGTCGAGCTGATCCTGGTGAATGATGGCAGTTCGGACCAGACGATCGAAGGGCTGCACATCTGGGCCGAAGAAGATGCGCGCGTCACGCTGCTCAATCTGGCGCGGAATTTTGGGCACCAGGCGGCTGTCACCGCGGGTCTCGATCACGCCACCGGCGACGCCATCGTCGTCATGGACGCTGATCTGCAGGATCCGCCCGAAGTGATTCATCAAATGCTGGCCGAGTATTGCCGCGGCTACGACGTAGTCTACGGGAAGCGGGTCGCGCGTAAAGGTGAAACCTGGTTCAAGCGATGGACCGCCTGGGCGTTCTACCGCGTTATGCGCAAGCTGATCCATCCCGACCTGCCCGAGGATGTGGGCGACTTCCGGCTGATCTCGCGGCGATGCCTGGACGCGGTTGCCTCCATGCGCGAAACGCACCGGTTTCTCCGCGGCATGTTCTCGTGGGCTGGCTTCCCGCAGACCGCGGTGACCTATGCTCGCGACGCGCGCGCCGCCGGCGTCACCAAGTATCCATTGTGGAAAATGCTGAGGTTCGCATGGACTGCCGCCATCTCGTTTTCGCCCCTTCCGTTGCGCCTAAGCTTCGGGCTCGGCGTGTTGCTGGCTCTGGTCGGAGGCGCTCAGGCCGTCAACGGACTCGTCCAATACGCGCTCGGGCTCTACATCGTGCCCGGCTGGACATCGCTCATGGTAGTGGTCTGCCTAATCGGCAGCGCCATCCTGATTAGCATCGGCGTGCTTGGCGAGTATGTAGGCCGCATCTTCGAAGAGAGCAAGGGCCGGCCGCTCTACATTGTGGCAGATGCCGTAAACACCAAATCCAACATTCCGAGCGAAAGCTACGCGGATTTCGAGTCGTTAACGAAATTCCGATGATGCACGGTGGTCCGGCGAACAGGCGTGCGCACCTGCATTACGCGTTAATCGGGCTCGGCGCGGCGGCATACCTTTACCCATTCCTGCGCGTCCTGTGGCGCGTAGGGGACGAAGGGACGCTTGTCTACGGTGCGCAGCGCGTAGCGGAAGGCGCCGTGCCCTACAGGGACTTCATGGAAGTGATGGGCCCAGGCACTTTTTACTGGCTCGGCCTTTTTTTCAAAATATTCGGCGCTACGTGGCTTGTCGCGCGCGCCGAAGTGCTGTTTACCGGAGTGGCGACCACCCTGGTCCTCTACTGGCTGGCGCGAATGCTGCATCCCGGATCGAGTCGGCTGACGGCGCTGCTCCTGACAACCATTACGATTCCGCTTTGGCCCGCGACAAGCCATCACTGGGATAGCAATTTGTTCGCTCTGCTCTCCTTCGCCGTTTTCGTCGCATGGCTCGACAACTCGCGTCCATGGCTGCTTGGCACCGCTGGCGTTCTAGCCGGCGTCACGACTCTGTTTATGCAGCAGAAAGGCCTCCTCCTGCTGTTTTCGTTCCTGCTGATCCTTTTTGTTCTCCGCCGCAAGCAGCCGGATTTCACGCTGTCGGTCGCCCGGTTGTTGGCCGGCTATATCGGCGTCGTGGCCGCCGTGGTGCTCGCCTTCTATGCTGCCGGCGCGCTGCCGCAATTCGTTTATGCCAACGTCGCCTGGCCACTGGCGAACTATTCCAGCGTGAATGCCGTGCCCTATGGCTACGGGCTGCGCGAGTGGTTCTGGAACGCCTGGTGCGGCCTGCTGCTGTCGCTGTTTCGCCCGGCCGTGGCCTATGCTATGGCCAGCGTTTTCGCCGTCCCCTTCTTGGTGGTAGCCGCGTTGCCCGCGCTCTTGTTGACGCTCGCGGTTGCCGGGAGAACCGGCGCATGCAATCGCGCAACACTGCCGTATTGGATTGCCGGCTCGGCGTTATGGATATCTGAAATCCACCGCTCCGATGTCACACACCTCATTTACGGATCGCCCCTCCTTCTGATTCTCTGCATTAGTCTTTGGCAGCAGCGGCAAAACGGGTTCTGGCGCTATAGCGTTCGCATGCTGGCAGTTTCGGTCGTGCTGTTCGCGGCGTTCAACGTTTTGGTCGCGCAGGCCGCCCGGACCCAAATGGTCACGCGCCGCGGCGCGGTCTACACGTTCGCCAATGACACCGCCTTGGAATTTCTCGATCGTCAGACGCAGCCCGGCGAAGACGTCTTCGTCTACCCGTATTACCCGATGTATTATTTCCTCTCCGGCACGACGAATCCGACTCGATTCAGTATACTGCTCTATCACAACAACACCGATGCGCAATTCCAGGAAGTGATTGCCGCCCTGGAGCGGCGGAAGGTCAGGTACGTTCTTTGGGACACGCTCGTTGACGGCCAGAATCTCAAGCAGTGGTTCCCGGACTACCGCCAGCCTCCGCGGGAAAAGCTCATGATCGAGCCTTATCTGAATGCGCACTACGATCTAATCGACATCAAGAACGGCTTCCGCGTGCTGCAGCGCAAGGACACTATGGTTACTCGCGCGCAACCG
>DATLVQ010000237.1:0-11142 GCA_035577325.1 Bryobacteraceae bacterium
ACGACTACAAGTTCATGGATTGCAACCTGACCTACGATGGGCGCAATACCTCATCGACCACGATGCTCCTCACCGGAGGTACGACCTGGCTTTCTGGAGACATCGGCATTTTGACCGCGAGCGGTACGAGCGGATGGTCGAATTTCGCGGCGACTGATCCTGCGCTCAAGAATCAGATTCAACTCTTCGATGTGGACGGCAATCTCGCAAGAGTGCTGATCACTTCGTTCATTTCCGCAACGAAGGTCGCTGTTCGATTTATTGACCCGATTCCGTCGGACCTGCAGAACCTGTCCGTCCTGACATGGACATTCGCGCGCACCACCTTCGGCGGCGCCACGCACTTGGCTAACCAGACGGTCGCGTGCCTTGCCGATGCAAATGTGATCGCAGGACAGAACGGAATGCCGATCGTTCAGGTGGACGGAAGCGGGAATGTGACCCTGCCGAATGCCTGCGGGGTGGTGTGCGTGGGCCTGCAATACCTCTCGGACTTGGAGACCTTGGCGTTGAACGCTCAGGGTCAGGAAACCATCCGCGAGCGCGCGAAGGGCATTCCGCACCTGTATTTGGATGTCACCGGCACACGGGGGCTTTTGACCGGGACCGACTTCGACACGATGTTCCCGATCAAGGAGCGCGCGTACGAACCATATCTGACTCCGACGAACCTTCAGGAAGGGATCGTCAACAATTTGATGGTCTCTGAATTTGATTCAGAAGCCCACGTCTGCGTACGGCAGCCGTACCCGTTACCCGTGACGATTCGCATGATCATTCCGACGGTGAACGTCGGCGAACCAGTTGGATAAGGAATAGGGAATCTCAATGGCAAACTTTACAGCTACCCAAGAAGCCGCAATTTTGAATGCCCTGTTCACGGCCACCTTCTCTGGTGCCTGGAATACGGTCGCACAGAATGCTGCGGCACCCGCGACGAACCTTTACATCTCCCTGCACAACGCCACTCCGGGCGATGCGGGGTCTCAAACGACCAATGAAACCGCCTACACGAACTACGCACGTGTGGCCGTTGCTCGCACTACGGGCGGCTGGACGGTGGCCGGTGCAACACCCACTTCAGTGCAAAACGCAGCGACGATCAGCTTCCCTCAATGCGGCGCATCGGGTGATACGCTGACTCACTTCGGGATCGGACTTTCGCCGAGCGGTGCCGGAACGCTCTTGGCGTACGGCACGATCGGCGCGGGACCTGCGTTTGCTTTCACTTGTACGAGTGCCTCTCCCGGTAGCCTCACCGTCCCCGGCTCTTCGATGTCAGTCAACCAGCGAGCCTCCGTGTATCCGGTGGGGCCGTTTGCGACGCTGCCGACAGGCATGGCAGAAGGCACGGTGTACTTCGTCGGTACCGTCTCTGGTATCGCGGTCACGTTGTCCACCACGACGGCGAATGCCAATCCGGTCAACACCTCCAGCGTGGGTTCGGGCGTCATCATCCTGCAGACCCCGCTGATCGTTTCCAACCTGATCACCCCCTCGTTCGCCGCCAATGCGCTGAACGTGTTTTTGAACTGAGGAACATCCATGTCAAGCAACTCTTGGAATCAAGCACTTTTCACCCAACACGTCCCCGGCCCGACGCTCACGGCCGCAGCGGCTGCATCGCTCCTGGTCGCGGCCTCACCAGTTGCCGGCCAGAATCGGTTCACGATTCCTGCCAATACCTTCAAGGAAGGCGACTCGATCACGGTGCGCGCCTTCGGCATCGTCTCCTGCGCGGTGACGACACCGGGTACCTTCAGGATCGATCTGCGCTTTGGCTCGACCGTGGTATTCGATACGGGCGCCATTCCGCTCAATATCGTCGCGCAAACGAACGTGCCCTGGTGGCTCGATGTGGATTTGTCGATCCAGACGATTGGCGCCGGCACGACGGCCACCTTGTACGGGCAGGGCATTCTGATTACGCCTGCGACGATCAACGTCGCGGCGCAATCAACCGGTCCTGGCCCTGGCGGCAATATCTTGCCGTACAACTCGGTGCCTGCCATCAGTTCGGGGTTCGACTCCACGATTGCGAACGTGTTCGATTCCTTCTTCACGCAAACGGTGGCCACCGGCAGTTTTACTTGCCGCAGCTTCCGCGCCACGTTGAACACTTAAGGCTGACCGAACAGGGGGCGACCCATGGCCTTACGCCGATGGGGAAATTTCCCCTTAGAAGGTGATACGACCGGAGTTCCGATCGTGTTCACCACATCATCTCCGTTGCCTGCGGCAACGCAGGGCGTTGCCTATTCGACGCAGATCAATACCGCAGGGGGTTTGCCTCCGGTGACTCAAACGCTGCTATCGGAAACACCGGGGGATATTTGGTCCTTGTCACCGACTGGCCTTCTCACAGGGACGCCCAAAGTACTCGATTGCCTAGTGACCTCGAGCGGGGATTTTTATGTGACTTCGAGCGGGGATTTCTACCAAGGATAAAGAATGGGTACGAAACAGTTCTCTCAACTCTCCGCTCGAACGTTGCCACTCATCGGTACAGAAGTCTTTGCCGCGCAACAGGGCGGCAACGACGTTCAACTGAACCTGAATGATATTTTGGGATCATCGCAGTTCATCCGCCCCTCGGGGGATACGACTGGAGTAACGGATCGAACCAACATTCAAGCGGCCCTCACTGCCGCATTGGGCGTTTCAACGGGCGTTGGGCGCTCCATCATCCTGCAGTCCGGGATCTACTACATCGATCAGACGATTGTCGGAGTCTACACCTTAAATGGGACAAACGACTTTGCGAGCCGTAATTATCTGACCATCACCGGATTGGGTCTCGTGCAGATCAATCAGGTGACCACCAACCAAGGTCATTTCGAGTTTCGATGCCCGGTCAATTCCCAGGCCGAACAGTTGTTTGTCACAGGGATCTGGTTTCACTGGAATACGCAGCAGACGATTTCCAATACCGCAGCGGTTGCCTTGGGGTTTCGCAGTGTGGCAACTACCGCAACCAATGAGACGATATTCCAGATCTACGTTGATGGCTGTATGTTCTCCTTCGGCTATCGGGTGATCTCGAATACTACCCCTGCCGGACAATTCCCGATCTGGGGATTGGAGTTATCGCGCTTTCATACCTACTCGATGTCGGGGTCTGTCATATCGAACCAGTCGCCCGTGTCGGTCGGATGCCCCAACATCAGTGCCCGGATGGGCCTGGTCGCCGCGCCTTACTTGGGCGGGGGCGAGGCAATTTTTAATATTAGCGCCTGTGACAATGCATTGTTCGATAACGTCGAATGTCTACAAGTTGTCAATGTACCGCTATATCAGATCGATGCAAGCAACTTCACAATCATTGCTTGTAAGGGGGAACAATGTTCCTACGCCAATAAGAACGCGGGCGCCTTATTTGTATACGGAGTCATTATTGCCACTTCATCGAGCGGCAATATCTTAGGATTTCGATTGAACGGACTTCATATGACGGCTGGCGTCGGACATCCGGCCGCCTTCTTGAGTGCTCCAGTCAACACAATTTCCGGCAATCGGCAGATAGCCATCTCGGGATTGATCCTGAATATCCAGTCAGGCACCGGCACATTGGTGATATCAAACAATCTCGCCAGTGTAGAGGTGAATTTCCTCGCCGCTCCCGATATTCAGAGCTTGGGTACAGGTCCGGCGGTGGTCAGCCTGACCGATAGCGCGAACACTGTTGCGGGCGGCAGCGTCACGCTCACCCAAGCACCGGGCGGGGCGATCACGAGCATTGGGGATGCAGACCATACATGGAACGGGCGCACCAGTCCCAATGTTCTGGTCTACAACACACCGCTGACCGTCAATCGGGCGGTGACTCTCACTACGGGCACGGGTGGTCTTGTTGATAATTTCTGGGACGGTCTTGTGGTTCGAGTGGTGCGAACCGCGAACGCAACCGGTGCTTTTACGCTCACCGTCAATGGCGGCATTCCTGCAAGCAAAACGATCGCGATTGGTACCTGGGGTGATTTCACCTGGGACTACACGCTCGGCTGGGTGCAGACAGCTTCGGGGACGCTGTGAGATATGGGTAGCGACACTCTGCTCATCCAGGCATCGGATCTAGGTGGCCGTTCAATCCAGGCGATCTTTCAGATTCCTATTCTCACGCAGGCGCCCACCATCACGACGGCGAGCCTGCCGAATGCATCTCAAGGAATCGCGTACAGCACTCAGCTCGCGGCAATCAATGGTGTCGGACCGTTGTCGTGGTTCTTCACCTCGAGCACGGGAACTAATAGTTGGGCAATTTCACCGACCGGTCTTCTGACCGGAACGCCCGCGAATATAGAGACGGATAATATTACCTTTGGTGTGCAGGATGCGTTGGGGAATTCCACTCCACTGACCTTGTCGCTCATCGTCACCGCTGCGGGCGGAGTGCTCACCATCACGGCGAACGGTGGCTTGCCGGTACCTCCAGCCGCGCAGGGTGTGCCGTATGAACTCATTTTCAATTGTGCCGGGGGAACTGGCGCGCTCACGTGGTCGAAGCTCTCAGGCCCTGCGTGGGGATCGATCAACTCTGCGGTCTCGGGTCTATCAGCGACGCAAGCTCTGTTCTCTGGCACACCACCGTCGATTACTGGTGGCGACACCTTCACGCTTCAGGTCACGGACTCATTGAGCAACACGGGAACGATCACCTTCACATGCTGAAATATCTCGCACTGCTTTTGCTCTTCGCTGGCGCAGCGCACGCGGTGAATGGCCCGTGTCCGCAGACCAATGGCCCGATCACTGCTAGGGCTATTGCGACGCGCGCCTCAGGGATATCGCCGCTACTTGTGTTCTACGATGCGACGGGAACCACCTATTCGGGGACGTTGGGAGGCGCAAATACCGCCTTTCAGGATCTTTCCTACACCTGGAACTTTGGCGACACACTCACCTCAGGGACATCCACTTGGCTCTATGGCTCAAGGCCGAGCGTCAATAAACGCAACACAGCGACCGGTGCTATCGCTGCGCACCTCTACATCACTGAGGGCCGCGATACCAAGTACACCGCGACCGTGACCGTCACCGATGGCACGACCACGGTATCGTGCGGAGTGGGAACCACGGCTTTTGATCCTTCAGGAGCCAATGGCTTTCCGGGGGCCGCGACCACTTGCTATTTTAATTCCACCGTCGGCTCTGGCTGCCCCCCAGGCGCGACTCCAACCGTCAGCTTAACGACGCATAACATACCCGGTCCAGGGACCCGAATCCTCTACAAGTGCGGGGATACGTTCACCGGTGGTTCCAGCACCGGCGCAGTCGCCAAGTGGAGTATCGGCGCCTACGGAAGCTGTCAAGGGACGCAGAGCGGGCTGCCTACCATTACCGGTACGATCACTGTCACGTCTGTGAACGCGGTTGGGGGAGCGGTCGCGAGTGATGGGCGTATCTCCGATCTAAATGGAGCGACGGGCGCGAGTGCAATGGTCATCTCGCAGCCGTTCTATATTCCACCGACCACTGCTGTTTCTCAGATCACATTCTGGAATCTGATGGATACGGCCGTGGGCAACACCGCGCTCTATTCCAACATGGGCACCCAGATAGGCATCATTCAGGCCGATTTCGTCGGTATGGGCACTCAGCAGCAGACCTATCTCAACGTGGCTGAAAACAATTGCTTGAACGGTAGCAATACGTGGGCGGGTTGCGCGGGCGCATTTGTAAACCTCGACTACCAAGCGATTCTTGGCAGCCACTTTGACGGTGTTGGTGGGAGTGGCGGCGGTGGTGTTGAAACGGTTCGTGTGTCGGCCTGTCGGATGTGTGTATTCGCTAATTCAGATTTCCTCAATGCCAACACGGTGGGATCGACCTTTAAACTCAACGACGGCAACAATAAGAACACTCAATGCCAGTGGACCGGTAATTGGATTGAATACGTGGAGATGTCTGATAATTTCTATGGCGGCCAGTCGGGAGCTGCGATTGCTGATTGGGTAGCTGAGAATCCGGTGACTGATGAACGACTCCGTTTTCTCATTGCAGAACGCAATGTCTTTGCTCCTGGAGCTAGTGGCAAGGTCCTCTATTTTGGAGTCATGAATGGGACGCTACGAAATAACGCGTTCTTGAATTCAGGAGTTCAATCAGGGAACCGTGGTGCTCAAGGATCGAGTTTCACCGATGCCGGATGTACCAGCGGAAGTTCTGGCGCCCCCACCTTTCCGTTATTCCCCCAAGGCGTTGAGATTTACAACAACACGTTCCAGGGCAGCAGTTCCGTGATCTTCGGCGGCGGTGGATTCGGCGGCCCGATGAACAACAGCTTTGTGAAGAACAATTTGATCTTCTCCGCGAGCACGATCAGTAGTTCTGGAAGCGGGAATGCAGTCGGCAACAACACGACGACCACCACCAACAATCCAGGGTTTACGAACGGTTCGGGGACGCTTCATGTGATTTCGGACTATAAACCGACAGCCTTCTTCACGCTGACCAATACGCCGGTTCCGGTGTGGTATGACGCCCTTGGTGTGGCATGGTCCCCTACTTGGGACTTAGGCGCGGTGCATCACTGAAATGGCGTACGCATTTCAAACATCGCACCAAGGGTCCAGCAGCAACTCGAGCACGACCCAGCTTTCTTTCACGATCGCCGCGGGGCGGCAACTCATTTGCTTGGCCGCAGATGGCGCGAATTCCGCGAACGGGCTATCCATTGCCGATAATCTCGGGAACACCTACGTACAGCGAAAAACGATCAATGACACCTTCAACGGCGAGTCCTACGCGCTCTTTGATTGCCTCGCGCCAAATACCGGAGCCGCAACGCTGACTTTGACTTTAAGCGGCGGGACGACGCCGAATCCAGGCCTCATTGTTCTCGAATATACGGGTCTCGCGTCCTTCGACCAAGCGACATCGAAATTCGCGCATTCCGGTTGGGCGACGACGACGAATGGCGCTCTCTCGACGGCTATCACGCCGGGGGTGCAGCCCTGCATGCTGCTCGGGTTCGCATCAGGGCAGGGGGGCACGACGGCGCCGGACGCCGGCGCAAATTCTCGCATCAACAATACGACATGGGTCCAGGCCCAGAACACGACAATCGAGGACTACCGGCTGACTTCGCTATCGGCGGCGCAGGCGGCGTTCACTTTTAGCCTAGCGACTGCATCGAATGTCATCATCGCGGCCACTTATCTTGAACCGAGTGTTGCTACGGTTATCGCTCAACTTCCGACACCGGGTCCCGGCATTTCGCCATCCGCCCGGGATCAATTTCACGTCTCAGTGAGGGATACCAGTGGTCGCTCAGGTTCGATGTCTGGGCGTTGCTATTCGGTTTCAGCCGAGTATGGAAGCTTAATCGCAGGCGCTGCACTCCTTGGTCAATCGGATTCTGTCTCGGCTGTTTATGGACAGTTGATAGGCACGGGCGCGATGCCCGCGGTTTCTGTTTCTGCTTCCATCAGTTTCGGTGTCCTTGCTCAATCACAGGCGAATGTCGGCTTAATCCCTCGCGGGGGTCCGGGTATCAGCCCTGCCTCGATGTTCCAGTTCTCGACCATGATTTTGGACGAGACGCTGCTGTTCATCTTAAGCAACGGAATCATCACCAGCGCATCGGCCGCGTTTGGCCGCGTGACGGGTCTCGGCGGCATGAGCGGTCAAAGCTACGCCGTCTCGACCATCTATCAGATTGCGCCGAATGGCCCGATGCAGGGCGAATCCACGAGTGCGACTACTGTCCTTGGACGGCTCAACGCGGTCGGCGCGCTGACTGGCACTTGCGATTCGGTCTCGATCAGCTACGGCAATCTGCAGGGCGTGACGGTTAGCCAGATGCAGGGCGTCTCAGCGAGCGTTTCGACATCCTACGGTCAGGTGTCCGGAATAACTCTGGCTCAGATGACCGGCATATCCATAAATGTATCCACTGCTTATGGCGCCTGCTTCCCGCTCTTCACTGAACGGGTCATGGCGACCTCGGTGGGTTTCTATCAGAACCTGCGCAACATCGGTGATGTGTTCGATGTGCTGGTGAATGATTTCTCGGATGACACAACCGATTATATCCCTGGACAAATAGGATCTCCCTTCTTCGGCTGGATGGTCATCGTTTCTCCCACGATGCCGTTATCGGCCAATGCGCCGTCGCCTCTGGTAGGTCCCGTCTTCAACGGTACGGTTCCTCAATCGACCGCAACGACCAACAAACCAAGGACCGTCTACTGATGGGCTTCAACACCGAAATGGATATGGCGGGCGGGGCGATCAAAGCCGGGAGCGCGATCGCGGCCGGCAATGAGAAGGACGCGCTCGAGCGAGCGAACGCCAGTATCGCGGATCAGCAAGCCAAATCCGAGATGGCCTCGGGCGCCTACAACACGAACCTCGCGCGCGAGAAGGCCGCGCAGATTCAAGGCACGCAGATCGCGGCGATTGGTGCTAATAACTTGCAGCAAGGCGGCACGCCCTCCCTTGTTGTGGCTGACACCGCAAAGGCTCAGGAGGCCAACGCCTTGCAGATCCAGAACAACGCTTTGCGGCGTGCGTGGGGATTCGACGTTCAAGGGGAAAGCGACACCGTGCAAGGAGCATTGGCGAAGCAAGGCGGCATTCTCTCCGGCATTGGAGACATCACCAACACCGCGGGCAAGGTCTACCGCGATGAGTCGGGGTTCTGATGGCCGTTGTCCCAAATGATGAAGTCGGTACCGTCCAGCAAGAACCGTTGCCGGGACGTGCGATCCCGCGTTTCAGCGATGAAGCAAACCCGAGCGAGTTTGGTGCAGGGCTAGGTCAGGGCCTGGAAGCCGCGGCGAATGATGTCAACATCGTCAACCGCCAGCAAGCCGCGCAACAGAAGCAACTGCAGGACAAGGCCAATGCGGATGCCGATCGGGTTCAATTGGCCGGCGCCATCACGAACCTCTCCAAGGCGCGCGATCAGATCCAGTTCGGCAAGGATGACAATGACCCGAATGCCGCGTTCCGGCAGACAGGACAAGCGTTGGCGACCCTGCCAGAACGCTACGGCTCGCAGTTCGATGAAGCGGCGGCTCAAATCTCCTCGACCCTCACCCCTCATCAACAGGCGATGTTCGCCGAACGTGTGGCCGGGGAGAAAGACTCCCTCGATCTTCAAATGCGCCGCTACCAGTTCGAGCAATCGAACCGGGAGGCGATCGAGACCTTCAGCAACGCGAAGTCTCAAGTAGTGCAGTCGGCCTCGAACAACTACCGCGACCCGGCGGCGACGGTCCAGGCTCGCGAGGATCTCTTCAATGCCGGGATGGCACTCGCCGCCCGAGGTGGAAAAGACTCCATCACGGCCTACAAGGCTTCGGGCTATGCCCACGACTTGGATCAGCTCCACGAAGGGGTCATAGGAGCCTATCTCGCAGACAACAAAGTCCAGGGGGCGCAGCGGTACCTCAATCAATGGGCATCGGATCTTTCCAGCGGGACGGTAAAGGACACGCTCGAGAACCGCATCCGCGCGGCCGGAGATCGGTTGGATGCCCTGCAGAAGGACACCTCGCGCGATCGCATCATGGACCAGCAGAAGGCGGCAGCCGCAGGACTTCCGGGCTGGGAGAAACTCGCCGCGCCGTCGGACTACCAAATCGTTCACAAGAACGATGCCCAGCGGCAGCAGGACTTCACGCAGAAACTCGCCTTGGCCGGAACCGCCGAGAAGCGTTTCGACACTATGTCGATCCCGGCCATTGATGCGTATGTTCAATCCACAAAGCCGACTGAAGCCAAACCGGGTGTAGCTAAGGACCTCCAAGTCCAGAAGTTCATTGAGCAGGCGGCCAAGAACAGCAAAGACCGCCGCGCGGCCGATCCTGCGAACTTCGCCGTGACCTCAGGTGCGTGGCATCCCTTGGACTTCTCGGACCCGAAAGCAGCCTCTGCGGAACTCTCTACCCGCTCAAACACCGCGCCGCAGCTCTCCCAGCAGTTGGGCGTGCGGATGCCGCTCCTGTCGAAACCCGAAGCGCGGCAACTGTCGAGTTCGTTGGACAATCTCTCGGCGAACCAGAAGATTCAGGCGTTGACCGCGCTTCATCAATCCCTCCCCAATGAGCGCGCGTACTTCTCAGTTCTGCAGCAGGTCATGCCACATTCCCCGGTGACTTCCATCGTCGGGCAGAAGATCGATGCGCCGAACGAATGGGATGCCCCGTCCTGGTACGACCCCACGCACGGTCCTAAGCAGGCGGACGGGGAAAAGATCCTCGCCGGGGAAATGCTGTTGAACCCTCCGAAGAAAGAGGGCGATGAGAAGCACGGCTTCAAGGGCGGCTTCCCGATGCCCGCTGACACCAACGGCGGGGGTTTGCGGTCTTACTTCGCGAACAACACCAGGGATATTTTTAACTCCCGTCCGCAATTGGCGGACGCCCACTATGCCGCCTTCCGGGATGCCTACGCCTCGCTCTCCGCGGAGGAGGGTGATTACTCCGGGGAGTACAAGGGCACGCGAGCGGAGAAAGCCTTGAGTATGGCTGTCGGGACTCCGGTGAGATTCAACGATGGTCATGTGGTCCCGCCGAACGGCATGGACCCCAACAAGTTTGAAGGCGTCGTTCGTCAAATAGTGGCGGCGCAAGCCAAGGCTGCCGGAGCGCCAGCCGACTTCGAGAAGCGCATCGACGGGTATCAGTTGCGGGAGGTGGGTGCGGTTGGCTCGGGCCGCTACGAACTCGTGAACGGCAATGTTCCTCTCATCCGGCCCGATAAGAAGGGTCCTTTCGTGATTGACCTGCAGGCCCAATGAGCACGCCATTTCCCCTTGAAGAGCAGAACCAGGAACAGCCAAGCGCTGCGTGGGACCCGTGGGAGGGACCTGTGAAACCCGGCTTCTGGGCAGGTTCGGGGTTCGACGGTAGTCCCACTGACGACACAGGGCAGAAGTTTGCATTCACGGCGCTTCAGGCGATGGGATCAGGCGCGGCGAAAGGCGCTGCCGTTTTGAACGGTGTGGAGAAAAGCATCTACGGCGGACTCGGGGATTTGGCAGATACCATTGGGGTACCAAGCAAGCCCTTCCGGTACCTCGAGCAAGGCGCACAGGCCAACACCGACACCGCGCGAGGCATGGTCAAGCGCCTGACTTCGGACGCCGCGACCAACGGCACGGCGATGCAACTGCTGCACGGAGTGACTGAAGGC
>DATLVQ010000238.1:0-3809 GCA_035577325.1 Bryobacteraceae bacterium
GGAAAGCGGGTCGCGGCGAATTACGCAAATCGTGATTCCCCATCTTCGCGCGCACTTCGGTGATGGGATGGCCATCGATGTGGTTACCTGCTTCCCCGACCCGCCCGCCGGCGCGGCCGAGATCTTCAGCGTGAACGATTATCGCGGCCGCCGGATGTCGCTGGTGCGCGAGCTGCGCCGCCGGGGCTATGCGCTCGCGGCCATCATATGTTCCGGCGAAGTCATTCTGAACAAATGGAAGTGGGGCCTGGCCACGGCGCTCCCGGCGAAGTTCCTGGTCATCAATGAAAACGGCGACTACTTCTGGCTCGACCGCGGCCATTGGCCGGCCATCCGCCAGTTTGTCAAGCATCGTGCCGGCCTAGCCAATGCCGGAATCGTGCGGGCAGTGGCACGAATCTGTATTTTTCCGTTCACTCTTTTTTATTTGCTACTCTACGCAGCGGCCGTACATCTCCGGCGCGCTATTTACCGAGGTTTTCGATGAAGGCGATTCAAATCAAAGAAACAGGCGGTCCCGAGCAACTCCACCTCGTCGATCTTCCCAAGCCGCAGGCGGGGCCAAAGGACGCGCTGGTGAAGATCGCGGCGTCCGGGGTGAATTTCATAGATGTATATTTTCGCACGGGCCTTTATAAGGTCGAACTGCCGGCAGTTCTAGGGATGGAGGCGGCCGGTGTCGTCGAAGGTGTAGGAAAGGAGGTCACCGAAGTCCTCCCGGGCGACCGCGTGGCCTATGCGATGGCGCGCGGCTCCTACGCCGAATACGCGGTGGTGCCCGCGTGGCAGCTGGTGAAAATTCCGGATGGTATCGGGCTGAACAGCGCGGCGGCCGCCATGCTGCAAGGCATGACCGCCCACTACCTCACCCACTCAACGTTCCAGCTAAACTCCGGCCATACGTGCCTGGTACACGCGGCGGCGGGCGGCGCAGGGCGGTTGATCGTGCAGATGGCGAAAATGCTGGGCGCACGCGTTCTTGGAACCACCTCCACCGAAGCCAAAGCCGAGCTTGCGCGGAAGGCGGGCATCGACGAGATCATCTTTTACACCAAACAGGATTTTGAAGCCGAAGTGAAGCGTCTCACCGCCGGCCGCGGCGTCGACGTCATTTATGATTCGGTCGGCGCTCCCACCTACATGCAGGGATTGAATTGCTTGCGCCCGCGCGGGATGATGGTGTTGTTCGGACAGTCAGGCGGGAAAGTCCCGCCAATCGATCCAACGATCCTGAATACGAAGGGCTCTCTGTTCCTTACGCGGCCCAGCTTGGCACATTACTGTGCCAACCGCGAGGAGTTGCTGTGGAGAGCGGGAGATGTTTTGCAGTGGATCGGGTCAGGCAAACTGAAGCTCGCCATCGACCGCACGTACCCACTCGCGCAAGCGGCGCAAGCCCATCGCGACCTGGAATCACGCGCCACCGCGGGCAAAGTCCTGCTGATTGCCGAAGCCGCGTAGAGGTGGAGCGGACTGGCATTAGCGCGGCATGCATTGAAGTATTCGCATGAGCCTTCGCGTACAACTGACGCTCTGGTCGGTCCTGGTGATGGCGGCGATCGTGGGCGCCGTGTCCGCGGTCGACCTGGCGCAGGAAATATCACATCAGTTTGACTCCACGCTGGATCGCGCCGATTACTACATGGGCGCTGCCATAAACGCTGTAAAAAACACAGTCAACCGCAACCCGGCCATCCCCATCCACGACGCCCTGCAAAACGATACCGATCTCTCCAACCAGTTGATCGCGGCCATGACGAGCTCGAAATCACTGTTGGAGATTGCGGTCTGCGATCCGCAGGATACGATCCTGGTCGATATTCCCGGCCGCGCCGGCACTAAATTTCCCTCTTATCCCGATTTCCGTCCGGTAGTAAGAGGCAGTCTGATCCAGGAAATGCGCGTCTTGCTAGGAGATTCGCAAGCGAAATATCAACTGTCTCAAGGTCTGGGAGCCATGAATCAGCCGCCCGCCATCTACGTGCGCGTGGTGGTTTACCCGCAATTGATCCGCAACGAAATCATCCGCACGATCCAATCCCACGCCCAGGTCTCGATTCTGCTGCTGGCGGGATCCATTGTGGTGGCGTTCCTGTTTTCGGCGGTGGCGTTCCGCCCCATCGATAAACTTGGGCACATGCTGGACTTGCTGACCAGCGGCGAGTTCGAGAGTCAGGAACCTTTGCCGGCCCCGAAATCCTCCGCCGACGAATTCGGGGTGGTGGCGTCGAAAGTGAATCTGCTCGGCCAGCAACTGCGCGGCGCGCAATACGACTTTTCCGATCTCCGTGGCAATTTCGAGCGGCTGTTGGACGATCTCGAGGATGCCGTTCTGGTATTCGGTCGCGACAAGCGGCTGGTGGTGGCTGCCGGCGCGGTGGAGAAATTTCTAGGGCACCTGCGGTCGCAGCTGATCGGCCAGGCGATGATTGATATTTTCCCTGCGTCCACCTCTCTGGGCCTGTTGCTGCAGCAGGCCGCGCAGACCGGCCGGTCCATTCGCAACCGGCGCGTGCCCATGGGGACGAGCGGCAATGGGAATTCTGGCGTCGCGGTTGCGCTGGTTTCGGTCGACGTGCTCGAAGCGTTGCAGACGGGTATCGGAACGGGACCGAGCGCCGGCATTATGGTGCGTTTGCGCGACCCGGAAGCCACCCGACAAATCGGGCGTCAGCTTCAGACCGCGGACCGGCTCTCCGCTATCAGCCGTATCACCGGCGGCGTGGCCCACGAGGTAAAGAACCCGCTCAACGCCATCCTGATGCACGTGGAACTGGCGCGCATGAAGCTGGCCAAAGGCGATAGCGATCTTAAGCCGCAGATGGACATCATCACCAGCGAGATCGTGCGGCTCGACCGCGTGGTGAAGACATTTCTGGATTTCACCAGGCCAGTCGAATTGCATCCGGTCGAGATCCCGCTCGAAACTGTTGTCAACGACATCGCGGAGCTGGCGCGCCCGCTGGCGGAGACGGCTCGCATCGAACTCGACGTCTCGCAGGAGACCGAAGGAGTTTCGATCGGCGCCGATCTGGATCTGCTGAAACAGGCGATGCTCAACGTTGTGGTGAACGCCATCGAAGCCATGCCGGATGGCGGGGTGTTACGCTTTGAATCGGCGGTGCGGGGTGACGATGCCGAGATCCGCATCATCGACACCGGCTGTGGAATTCGTCCCGAGTTGAAGGAAAAAGTGTTCGGGCTGTATTTCACCACCAAGCAGACGGGGTCCGGGATCGGCTTGGCCATGACGTTCCGCATCGTGCAATTGCACGATGGTACAATCGATTTCACCAGCGAGCCGGGGAAAGGGACGACTTTCGTCATTCGGATTCCCACGGCTGTGTCCTCGAGCTGAAGCGTCACGCATGCGCCTGGCTTCCAAAATCTTGGCCGGTATTCTGGCTCTCGCGCTCTCGGCGTGCGATATGAAGCTAGTGCGCACCAAGACGCCCCCGCCCCCGCAACCGGCCGAAGCCAAGGTGGAACCTCCACCGGATCCGGCTGCGAACGAACCGCTTTCCATTCCGCAGACACAGGTGCGTCTACCGCGTCCGCAGCCTATCGATCCCGAAGCGCTGGCTACACCCCCGGTGAGCGCACCATCGGAAGCACCCCGGCCTCCGCATCGCGCGAAGAAAACACCCGCACCTCAGCCACCAGTAGCACTGCCGTCTAAGCCTGAACCGCCTGTGGAAACGGCCGAAGCTCCGCCGCCGGCAACAGAGCCTGCCCGCCCCCGGATCGAGCCGGTTCTGCCGGCCGATCGGCGGCGCCAGCTAACGGAAAATATCTCGAGCCGCCTGCAC